>DASRKX010000121.1:0-7465 GCA_035648735.1 Allostellaceae bacterium | reverse complement strand
CCAGCTCCTCTTCCTTATGGACATAGATCAGCACGCTTCCGTCCACCGCCTGCCACAGGCCGGCGCGTTGCACCTTGATCGGCTGGAACACGGCGTCGCCGTCGGAGAAGATCACCACCCTGCCCCATTGCCGGCAGCGTTTGACGACGTCCAAGGCGCCGGCATAAAGCCGCTGCGCGAAAGGATAGTCGACCAGCCAGCTCGACATTTCGAGAATGCGGGGATCGTGCAGGTCCTCAAGGCGATAGCGCTCGAGCGCGCCGAGATAGTCGGCATAGCCGAGCTCCCGGCGCAATTCCTCGAAGATCGCGAAGTAGCGGTCGCGCGCGGCGACGCCGAATTTCTCGGTCAGGCGATCGCCGAGGTCGCTCTGCACGCGGTCGTTGTCGAGCAGCGTGTTGTCGACGTCGAACAAAAAGACGAGATCGTGCGTGCCGGTCATGCCGCGACAGTGTGACGGTTCAGGCGGAAGCTTCCCAGGGTTTTATGCGCCGGCCGCCGCCACGGCGCCCCTGCCGCGAGCCGCCGCGCGCGGCTTGCGGCCGATCCACTGCACCGCGACCGCTGCCGCCAGGCAGAGCATGCCCGAGAGCATCATCGGCCCGAGATAGCTGCCGAGCATCGCGCGCATCGTGCCGGCGACGAGGGCGATGCTCGCCGCGCCGACCTGATGGCCGACGAAGATCCAGCCGAAGATCACCGGCGCCGTCGTCTTGCCGAAGGCGTCGGTCGCGAGCCTGACCGTCGGCGGCACCGTGGCGAGCCAATCGAGGCCGTAGAACACCGCGAAGATCGACAGCGTATAGGCGTTGAATCCCGAGAACGGCAGGAACAACAGCGACACGCCGCGCAGCCCGTAATACCAGGACAACAGCGCGCGCGAGCTGAAGCGGTCGGTCAGCCAGCCCGATCCGGTCGTGCCGGCGAGATCGAAGATGCCCATGAGGGCGAGCAGCCCCGCCGCGCGCACTTCTGGAATGCCCTGGTCGAGGCAATAGGAGATCAAATGGGTCCCGATCAGCCCGTTGGTGCTGGCGCCGCAGACGAAGAAGCTGCCGAAGAGCAGCCAGAAATCGCGCGACTTGGCGCCGAGGCCGAGCGCGCCGAAGGCAATCGCGAGCGGATTGGCGTGCGGTACCGCGATCGGCGCGTCGCCGGTGTGGCCATAGGGCGTGTGCGCGACATCGGCCGGCCCGTTGGGCAGCAGGAAATAGACGATCGGGATGATCGCCGCCGCCGCCGCGGCGACGATCCAGGTCACCGCGCGCCAGCCGTCGCTCTCGACCACGGCGCCCAGCATCGGCAGGAAGACGAGCTGTCCGGTGGCGCTGCTCGCCGCGAACACGCCCATGACGAGGCCGCGCCGCGCGACAAACCAGCGATTCGCCACCGTCGCGCCGAGCACCATCGAGACCATGCCGGAGCCGAGCCCGACCAGCACGCCCCAACTCAGCATCAGCTGCCATGACGCCGTCATGAAGCTGCTGGCGGCGGTGCTGGCGCTGAGCAGCGCCAGCCCGGTCAAGACGGTGCGCCGGACGCCGAAGCGCTGCATCAGCGCGGCGGCGAACGGCCCCATCAGGCCGAAGAGCAGCAGATTGATGGCGATCGCGGCCGAGATGGTGGCGCGGCTCCAGCCGAAGGAATCCTGCAGCGGCACGATGAGCACGCCGGGCGTCGCGCGCACGCCTGCCGCGGCGAGCAGCGCCAGGAACACCACACCGGTCACGATCCAGGCGTAATGGAAGCGGCCCGAGATCAAGCGCGCAACGCGCATCGGAAACTCCTCGTCGATGGATTTCGACACAATACGCCGCGCCGCCGTCCGCGCGCTATCGTCAAACCCATGATCGGTGCGCAGTTCTGCCCCCCCGAATTTCCTAAGCGGCGTTGTCGCGCGCGCCGCCGCCCCTCGTCCCTTCCGGACGGAAATCGGCAAAGACGAAGCCGCCGCGCTCCACCACCTCGCCCGGCGTCACGGCTATCGCCGCCGCGAACATCGGGCCGGCGGTGACCACCGTATGGAATTCGCCGTTCTCGCCGCACGGATCGACCTTATCCGGCAACTCCGCAAGCAGGGCGGCATCGAAGCGCCGCCCGGCGAAACGCTTGTCCAGCTGCCGCGGATCGACGCAGACGAGATGCGCGACCAAGCCGCTGTCGATCATGTCGCGTGCGAGTTGGCGCGTGTCGCGCTGCCACAGCGGAAAAATTCCCGCCATCCCGATGGCGTGCAGCCGCGTCTCGCGATAGACGCGGATATCGGCGAGGAACAGATCGCCGAAGACCATGTGGCGCACGCCCTGTGCCTTGATGGTTTCGCAGGCCGCCGCCATGCGCGCCTCATAGACTTCGTTGGTGCAGAGATCGGGCAGCTTCACCTTCAGGCAGGGCAGCCCGAGCGCCGCGATCTGCCGGTCGAGCAGGCTTTCGCGCACCCCGTGCATCGCGACGCGGTCATGCGCCTGGTTGATGGTGGTGAGCAGCCCGACGATCTCGGCCTGGCCGGTGCGGCGCGCCTCGTGCAGCGCGAAGGCGCTGTCCTTGCCCGAGCTCCACGACATATAGGCCTTGGGCGGATTCGGCATCTCGGTTTTTCTTTATTCTTTGGCGGAAATGGCGCGCCCAGTTGGACTCGAACCAACGACCTGCCGCTTAGAAGGCGGCTGCTCTAATCCTCTGAGCTATGGGCGCGGCGCGGCAACAAACGGAAGCCGCCGATCATCCGCCGTCAGCGCGGCTGCTGCCAGCGGAAATTATCGGCGTAGTTCTTCGGTCTGAACTTCGGCTCCTGCGGCTCGACGACCGAATAATCGAGGTCGTTCTTCTTGGCGAAGGCGATGGCTTCTTCAAGCGTCTCGAATTTCAGCGTCACCTCGTTGAGCGTGTCGGCGGCGCTCGACCAGCCCATCAGCGGATCGGGCCGGCGCGGCGTCGCCGTCGCATAGGCCAGATGCCACAGCTTGCTCGTCGCAATGCCCGACTGCATGGCGTTCTTCGCCGGCTTGAAGATGCGTGCCTGCGCCATGAACCGAATCCCGCTCCTCGCACGCGTTGGTCGGGGCGGTCCGATTCGAACGGACGACCCTCTGCTCCCAAAGCAGATGCGCTACCAGGCTGCGCCACGCCCCGAAACGCGCAAATCCCTATACGCTCCAACGGAAAAGCGCAAGGATGACGCCGCAAAAGCGAGGCATTTCCATGTCCGTCCGCCTGCTCGATCTGACGCCGCAGCTCTACGATTACGTCGTCGCCAATTCGGTGCGCGAGACCGCCGTAATGAAAAAGCTGCGCGAGGAAACCGCCGCGCTGCCCGGCGCCGGCATGCAGATCCCGCCCGAGCAGGGCCAGTTCATGGCGTTCCTGGCCAAGCTCACCCGCGCGCGGCGCTGCCTCGAGATCGGCACCTTCACCGGCTACAGCGCGCTGTGGGTGGCCGGGGCGCTGCCGGCCGACGGCACGATGATCTGCTGCGACGTCGATCCGAAGGTGACGGCGATCGCGCGGCGCTATTGGGACGAGGCGGGAATCGCGTCGAAGATCGAGCTGCGCCTGGCGCCGGCGCTCGACACGCTGGCGGCGCTGGTCGCCTCGGGCGCGGCCGGCACCTTCGATCTGGTTTTCATCGATGCCGACAAGGAAAATTACGATGCCTATTACGAGCAATCCTTGAAGCTACTGCGGCCGGACGGCCTCGCCATCTTCGACAACATGCTGTGGGGCGGCTCGGTCATCGACCCGAGGAAGCGCGACCGCGACACGCTGGCCTTGAAGGCGCTCAACGCCAAGCTCGGTCAGGACGAACGCGTCGACATCTCGCTGCTCTATATCGGCGACGGCGTGACGCTGCTGCGCAAGCGCTAGGCTATTTCGCCGCGTTGCCGAAGGCGGCGGCGCGCACCACGTCGCCCGGCATGATCCCGAGCCGCGCCGCCGTGCCGCCGTTCAGCTCAAGCACCGCCCGCGCCGGCGCCTTGGAGACGATGGACTCGTCCGACAGCGGCACGGCGCGCTCGTGAATGTCGACGATGCGGCCGTCGGCGGCGATAAACAGCATGTCGAGCGGGATGAGCGTGTTGTGCATCCAGAAACTCTGGATGCGGGACTGCGAAAAGACGAACAGCATGCCGGCATCGGGCGCCATGGCGCGGCGGAACATCAGCCCCTGCTCCTGCTGGGCCGGCGACAGCGCCAGCTCGATGGCGAAGCGTTGCGGGCCCTTGGCGGTCTCGATGGCGAGCGTCGATTTCGCGAAGCTCTGCAGCTCGGCACGGGCAGTGCCGAACGCGGCGGCGGCGAGAAGGACGGCCAGGAGGATTGGCGGCGCGCGCATCAGCGGAAGAATACCCAGCCGGCGAACAGGAGCAAGGGCAGCAGGCAGACGAAGGACCAGCCCATATAGCCGAAGAAGCTCGGCATCTTGACGCCGTGGCTCTCGGCCACCGACTTCACCAGCATGTTGGGTGCGTTGCCGATATAGGTCATGGCGCCGAAATACGAGGCCCCGGCCGAGATCGCGGCCAGCGTCAGCGCCAGCTTGCCGGTGAGGAGATCGGCGTTGTCGCCGGCGAGGCCGAAGAAGACGAGATAGGCCGGCGCATTGTCGAGCACGGCGGACAGCGCGCCGGGCAGCAGATAGAACAGCGCGTTGTCCGGCACGCCCGCCTGGAACATCCGGGCAAAGATGGGCGCGCCGGGACCGGCCTGCCCCGCCGCCATAATCGCGTCGATCGGGATCAGCGTGACGAAGATCGCGGCGAAGATGATCGACACCTCGACGATCGGCGTCCAGACGAATTCGTTCTCCTGCCGCGTCGCCCTCCGGGTCAGGCCGAGCGATAGCGCGGCGAGCAGCACGAAGAGAAAATCCTCGACGATGTCGTCGAACGGCCAGGCGATGCCGAAGACATGGAGCGCGCCCGGCACCTGCCAGAAGCTGCGCAGCATCATCGTGGCGGCGGCGCCGGCGAGCAGCAGGAGGTTGACCGCGCCGTCGATGCTGAGCTTCTCGATTTCAGGCAGCACCTGGACCTTCGCCGTGTCGCGGCTGCGGCGGTAGATCACGCTGTCGATGGCGAGGAATAGCGCCAGCAGCGCGCCGGCAAGAAACAGCGTCGGCGCGAAGATATGCGTCAGCGGCCAGAAGAACGGCACGCCGCGCAGATAGCCCAGGAACAGCGGCGGATTGCCGAGCGGCGTCAGCGCGCCGCCGATGTTGCACACCAGGAAAATGAAGAAGACGTAGATATGCGCGGTGTGGGTGCGGCCCCGATTGGCGCGCAGGATCGGCCGCAGCATCAGCATCGACGCACCTGGCGTGCCGATCAGTGTCGCGGCCAGCGTGCTCAGGGCAAGCAAGGCGAGGTTGACGGCGGGCGTGCCATGCGGCGCGCCGCGGATGCGCAACCCGCCGGTGATGATGAACAACGCGCCGAGCAGCAGGACGAAGGGCAGATAGGTGTTGAGGCCCATGTCGAGCAGCCGCGCGAAGCCGGTGCCGGGTCCCGAATTCGCAAAATCGGGAACCAGGAAAACGCAGGCCCAGAGGCCGACGATCTTGCCGTAATGGCGGCCCCAGAGCTTCGGCACGGCGAGCGGCGCCACGGCGAGGGTGAGCAGCAGCCCGACGAAGGGCAAGCCCCAGGCAAGCGTCATATAAGGCATCGCGGCCCCCCCACTCCCGCGCGCGACTATGCCGGGACTGCTGCGGCGCGCCAAGTGCAACCCGGCCAATAGCCGGGCGCGCTTGCCCGCGCCGCCGGCGGCGCGCTACCGTCCGGCCCACGCAGGCAAAGGATGACCCGCTATGGACATGACCGGCGAATACATCGTCGCCGCGCCGCGGCAGAAGGTATGGGAAGCGCTCAACGATCCCGAGATTTTGAAACAGTGCATTCCCGGCTGCGAGGAAGTGCAGAAGATCTCGCCGACCGAATTCACCGCCAAGGTCCATGCCAAGGTCGGCCCGGTCAGCGCCCGCTTCGCCGGCAAGGTGCAGCTGCTCGACCTCGATCCGCCGAACGGCTACCGCATCAGCGGCGAAGGCTCGGGCGGCATCGCCGGCTTCGCCAAGGGCGGCGCCACGGTGAAGCTCGCCGATGCGCCCGGCGGCACCAGGCTGTCCTACAGCGTCGAGGCCCAAATCGGCGGCAAGCTGGCGCAGATCGGCTCGCGGCTGATCGACGGCACCGCGCGGAAATACGCCGAGGATTTCTTTTCGCGCTTCGCCGCCATCGTGGCGCAGGGCCATGCCGCCCCCGCCGTAACGCCGGCACAAGCTGCCGCGCCGCTGCTTCCCGCGCACGCCGCCGACGACCGCCAGCCCATGCCCGCAGCATTGCCCACAACAGTACCGAGTGCCGGCCGCCGGCTGCCGCCGGTGCTGTGGGTCGCGATTCTTGCGGTGCTGGTGGCGGTGGTGCTTTATTTCTTCACCCGCTGAGGTTGACCGGGTCCGCGCGGCGCGGGAGACTTGGACCAGAAGAAGCCGCCGATCGGCGCGGCCCTAGAGGGAGGATCGAGATGCCCAGCGTCACCATGACGGTGAACGGCAAGAAGGCGACCGGCAACGTCGAGCCGCGCACCCTGCTCGTCCAGTTCCTGCGGGAAAATCTCGCCCTCACCGGCACGCATGTCGGCTGCGACACCAGCCAATGCGGCTGCTGCGTCGTCGCGGTCAATGGCGACGGCATCAAGAGCTGCACCATCCTCGCCGTGCAATGCGACGGCGCCGACATCGTCACCATCGAGGGCGTCGCTAAGGGCGACGAGCTGCATCCGATGCAGGCGGCCTTCCGCGAGCATCACGGATTGCAATGCGGCTTCTGCACCCCCGGCATGGTGATGAGCGCGCTCGATCTGGTGAAGCACAACAAGAAGCCGTCCGAGACGGAAATCCGCGAATGGCTCGAGGGCAATCTCTGCCGCTGCACCGGCTATCACAACATCGTCAAGGCGATCAAAGCCGGCGCCGAAACCATGGCGAAGGGCTGAGGCGATGTACAATTTCGCATACCACAAGGCGAAGAGCGTGGCCGAGGCGGCGGCGCAGGCCGGCAAGGGCGACGAGGCCAAGCTGCTCGCCGGCGGCATGACGCTGCTGCCGACCTTGAAGCAGCGCCTCGCCAAGCCGAGCGATCTGATCGATCTCGGCGGCATCGCGGAGCTCAAGGGCATCAGGCGCGACGGCAACGCGCTGACCATCGGCGCCATGACGCGGCATATCGAGGTCGCGGAATCGGCCGAGGTGAGGAAGGCGATCCCGGCGCTCGCCCTGCTCGCCGGCATGATCGGCGATCCCGCCGTCAGGAATCGGGGAACCATCGGCGGCTCGGTCGCGAACAACGACCCGGCGGCGGATTATCCGGCGGCGCTGGTGGCGCTGGGCGCGACCGTGACGACCAACCAGCGCAAGCTCGCGGCGGAGCAGTTCTTCACCGGCATGTTCGAGACCGCGCTCGCGGCC
>DASRKX010000120.1:0-82394 GCA_035648735.1 Allostellaceae bacterium | reverse complement strand
AGAACCTGAAAGATTGACCGGCGGAGTATCGTCCGACCGGCTTACCTCGTCGGTGAGGCGCCCCGCCCGCTGGGCGATGCGCCTGCTTTCCAGAGTGCCGTTCCCTGCCGGTCCTTTTGCCTGAGAGTTTCCGGGGCGGTTGCTCCTTCGGCGCCGGGTGCGGTGACCCGGTCTCTCCTGGCAGGGCGCCAAGCGGGGCGGACCCTAACAGAGGCAATATGGAAAGGCCAGTTGCGGGCTCTCGAGGGCAGGGGCCGTGCCAGCCGAGCGGTTGCCGATGCCCGCCGCTTGCCCTTATAGTCATTCCAACCAAGAACGCGGCGCCGTTTCAGGCGCAAATTATGGGGAGGAACATGGGTAAACGGCTTTTCGCGTCCCTTTGGGTTGCGGGCCTCGCGCTTGCCACCTTCGCCTTGGGTTTCGCGCCCGCCGCGGCGCAGACCATCAAGATCGGCGTCATCACCACCTATTCCGGTCCGATGGCTATCGTCGGCGAGGAGATGGACAAGGGCTTGAGCCTTTACGTCAAGCAGCACGAGAAGGACCTACCGCCGGGCGTCAAGGTCGAACTCCTCAAGCGCGACGACGGCGGCCCCAACCCCGATGTCGGCAAGCGCCTCGGCCAGGAGCTCATCACCCGCGACCACGTCCAATTCCTCACCGGCATCATCTGGACGCCCACCGGCTTCGCCCTCGCCCCGGTCGCCGACGAGGCCAAGGTGCCGCTCATCAGCATGAACGCTGCCGGCGTCGAGATTCCGCGCAAGACGCCCTATTTCGCCCGCACCTCTTTCACGCTGTGGCAGCAGGCGATGCCGCTGGGCGAATGGGCGGCGAAGCACGGCTACAAGACGGCCTATACCGCGTCGAGCGATTTCGCGCCGGGCCATGAATCGGCGGACGCCTTCATCAAGGGCTTCACCGATGCCGGCGGCAAGATGCTCGGGTCGGTCTACTTCCCGGTGCAGAACCCGGACTTCACGCCGTTCCTGCAGCGCGTCAAGGACGCCAAACCGGACGTGCTGTTCATCTTCGTCCCCGCCGGCGTCCAGGCGACTTCGGTGATGAACGCCTATGCCGATCTCGGCCTCAAGCAGGCCGGCGTCACGCTGGTCGGCACGCAGGATATCGTGCCCGACGAACAATTGCCCAATATGGGCACGGCGCCCGTCGGGCTGATCACGGCGGGGATCTATTCCGTCGCCGGCAACCGGCCTGCCAACAAGGCCTTCCTCGCGGTCTGGAACAAGGAATACGGCGACAAGCTGGCGCCCGATTTCTTTGCGGTGGACAGCTATGACGGCATGCACATGATCTTCGACGTGATTAAGCAGACCAAGGGCAAATTCACCGCCGACCAGGCGATGGCGATCATCAAGAACTGGAAGAATCCCGACAGCCCGCGCGGGCCGATCAGCATCGATCCCGCGACGCGCGACATCGTGCAGAACGTCTATATCCGGCGCACCGAAATGGTGAACGGCAAGCTCGCCAATGTCGAAATCGACACGATCCCCAACGTCAAGGATCCGTGGAAGGAGATGCATCCGGCACCGTGAGCGGGCGCCCGGAATCGATATCGTGCCCGCCGGCAAGCGCGGGCTTCTCGAAATCAGGGGAGGACTTCATGGGTAGGCTTTTGAACATCCTGGGCGGCGGCGTGGCCGTGGCCGTCGCCGGGTTGCTGGCGGTTTCGCCGGTTTCGGCGCAGACGACGGTCAAGATCGGCGTCATCACCACCTATTCCGGTCCGCTGGCCTCGCCGGGCGTCTCGATGGACAAGGGCCTGACCCTTTACGCCAAGCTGCACCAGAAGGATCTGCCGCCCGGCGTCAAGGTCGAGATCGTCCGGCGCGACGACACCGGCCCGGCGCCCGACGTCGCCAAGCGCCTGGCGCAGGAGCTGATCACCCGCGATCACGTCAACATCATTACGGGCGTCGTCTATTCGCCCAACGCGCTGGCGATGGCCCCGGTCCTCACCGAGGCCAAAATTCCCTTCGTCGACATGAATGCGGCCGCCGCGGACCTCACCTACAAGTCGCCCTACATCGTGCGCGATTCCTTCACGCTGTGGCAGGTCGCGTACCCGATGGGCCTGTGGGCGGCGAAGCACCGCCTGACCGACGCCTACATCGCGGTCAGCGACTACGCGCCCGGCTACGACGCCGAAGGCGGCTTCAAGAAGGGCATCGAGGACGGCGGCGGCAAGGTCATCGGCTCGGTGCGCTTCCCGCTCGCCAATCCCGACTTCACGCCGTTCCTGCAGCGCATCAAGGACGCCAAGCCGAAGGTGCTGTTCATCTTCGTGCCGGGCGGCCCGCAATCGACCCAGATGATGAAGACCTTCAACGACCTCAATCTCAAGCAGGCGGGGATCACCCTGGTCACCACCCATGACCTGCTGATCGACAGCGAGCTGCCCAAGATGGGCGATGCGCCCTTGGGCGTGGTCAGCTCGGGCACCTATTCGGTCGCGTCCAGCCGCCCCGCCAACAAGGCGTTCCTCGCGGCCTGGCAGAAGGAATTCGGCGATCAGGTGATCCCGGATTTCCCCGCGGTCCAGGGCTGGGACGGCATGGCGATGATCTTCGACGTGATCAAGAAGACCGGCGGCAAGTTCGACGGCGACCAGGCGATGGCGATCCTGAGGAACTACAAGACCGAGACGAGTCCGCGCGGACCCTTCATGATCGATCCGAAGACCGGCGAAATCGTCCAGAACATCTATATCCGCCGCGTCGAGAAGCGCGGCGGCAAGCTCGTCAATATCGAGTTCGAGACCTTCCCCATGGTCAAGGATCCGTGGAAAGCGATGAACCCGCCGAAGTAGTTCGGCGCGGCATGGGAATGACGATCGCCGGCGCATTGTCGCCGGCGATCTTTTTTTCGGGGATCGCCGGCGCGCCGCGTTGCCTCGTTCCCGGCATTCGCCCTATAGTGGCCGGCCCTCCCGCGCCAGGCTCCAAGGCATTGAGATTATGAGCGAAATCCTCTCAGCCGCGGTCAGTATCGCGTTCCACGGCCTCGCCTTCGCGATGGTGCTGTACCTGATCACCGTCGGCCTGTCGGTCACCATGGGGCTGATGGGCTTCGTCAATCTGGCGCATGGCATGTTCGCCATGTTCGGCGGCTATGCCATGACCACGCTGATGAACGGCTACGGCGTGCCCTTTCCGCTGGCGCTGGCCGCCGCGGTGGTCATCGTCGGCGCGGTCAGCGTCGTCTTCGAGCGCGTGCTCTACCGGCGGCTCTATGGCGGCGCCGAACTTGACCAGGTGCTGCTGACCATCGGGCTCATCTTCATGTCGGTGGCGGTCGCGAAGTATTTCTGGGGGCCGCTGGCCCAGCTCTTTCAGCCGCCCGAAGTCCTGCGCGGCCAAATCGATCTCGGCTTCCGCGAGTTTCCCACATATCGCAGCTTCTTGATCCTGTGCGGCGCGGTGCTGGTGACCGGGCTGTGGCTGGCGCTCGACCGGACGCGCTTCGGCGCCATGATCCGCGCCGCGGTCGACAACCTGCGCATGGCGCAGTCGGTCGGCATCAACACCTCGCGCCTCTTCACGCTGTCCTTCGCGCTGGGCAGCGGTCTCGCGGCGCTCGGCGGCGGGTTGGGCGCCGAGATCCTGCCGATCTATCCGGGCTATGCCACCGACTACCTCATCTACTTCCTTATCGTCGTCTCGGTGGGCGGCCTCGGCTCGATCCGCGGGCCGTTCTTCGCGGCGTTGCTCCTCGGCATCAGCGACACGGCCTTCAAATACCTGCTGCCCGAGCTCGGCTCGTTCTTCATCTATGCGCTGACGCTGGCGCTGCTGATGTGGCGGCCGCGCGGCCTGGTGAGCTCGGGCTGATGGCGCTGCTCAGCGAAGACCGCACCGTCGCGGGCGCCATCGAGATCTTCGCCCGGCGGCACCGCTTCCGCTGGTACGAGGTGCTGCCCTGGCTCGTCGCCGCTTCCTGCTATGTCGCCTTCCCCAACTACCTGGCGCTGGGCGCTCAGGTGCTTGCCGCGATCCTCTTCGGCCTGTCGCTCGATCTGGTGCTGGGTTACGCCGGCATCGTCACGCTGGGCCATGCGGCGTTCTTCGGCACTGGCGCCTATGCCGCCGGATTGCTGGCGGCGCATGGCTGGGGCGAACCGCTGAGCGGGCTGCTCGTCGCGGCCGCGGCGGCGGCGGCGGTCGGCTTCGTCACCGGCGCCGTCATCCTGCGCACGCACGGCCTGACCCTCCTGATGCAGACGCTGATGGTCGCGACCATGCTGCACGAGGTCGCCAACAAGGCAAACAGCATCACCGGCGGCGCCGACGGGTTGCAGGGCATGGTAGTGAGGCCGGTGTTCGGCCTCTATCGCTTCGACCTCTTCGGCAAGACGGCCTATTGGTATTGCCTGGGCGTGCTTTTCATTGGCTGGCTGGTCATGCGGCGCATCGTCTTTTCGCCCTTCGGCCGCTCGCTGACCGGCGTGCGCGAGAACGAGGCCCGCATGCATGCCATCGGCTCGCCGGTCTTCCGCCGCCGGCTCGTCGCCTACACCATTTCGGCGGCGCTCGCGGGCGTCTCGGGTGCGCTGATCGCGCAGACGACGCAATTCGTCGCCACCGACGCGCTGGGTTTCGAGCGCTCCGGCACGATCCTCATCATGCTGCTGCTGGGCGGCATCGGGCGGCTCTATGGCGCGTTCATCGGCGTGCCGCTCTACATGATCCTGCAGGACCGCTTCGCCGCCATCGATCCGGTCTACTGGTATTTCTGGATCGGACTGCTGCTGGTGGTCGTCGTCATGTTCTTCCGCGGCGGCGCCATCGGCACCGGCGAGAGGCTGCTGCAATGGCTCAGGCGGCGGTGAGCATGGCCGGAACCGCAGCCGCCCCGGCCGCCCTGGAAACCACCGGCCTGTGCAAAAGCTTCGGCGCGCTGAACGTCGCCTGCGCGATCGATTTCCGCCTGGAGCGGGGCGCCCGCCACGCGCTGATCGGCCCGAACGGCGCCGGCAAGACCAGCTTCGTCAATCTGGTGACCGGCGCGCTCGTCCCAAGCGCCGGGCGCATCCTGGTCGACGGCGCCGATATCACCGGCCTGGCCCAGGCGGCGCGGGTCAAGCGCGGCATCGTCCGCACCTTTCAGATCACGACGCTGTTCCGCGGCCTCACCGTGCTCGAGAACGTGACGCTGGCGGTGTCCGAGCGCCTCGGCAGCGGCGGCGACATCCACCGGCCCGCCGGCAGCCGCCGCGCCATCATCGAGGAAGCCTATGCCCTGCTCGAATCGCTGGGTCTGCAGGACGATTCGTTGCGGCCGGTGAAGGAACTCGCCTATGGCCGCCAGCGGCTGGTCGAGATCGCGGTGGCGCTCGGCCTCAAGCCCAAGGTTCTGCTGCTGGACGAGCCGGCGGCGGGGGTGCCGTCCTCGGAATCGGGCACCATCGTCGAGACGATCGAGCGGCTTCCCGCGGATATCGCCGTGCTGATCATCGAGCACGACATGGATCTGGTTTTCCGCCTGGCGCGGCGCATTACCGTCCTGGTGCAGGGCGCCGTCCTGGTCGAGGGCACGCCGCCCGAGATATCCGCCGATGCGCGCGTCCGCCAGGTCTATCTCGGCGAGCGTCCCCCGGCATGACCGACGCCACCGCCGGCCAGGGGCTCGAGCTCACCAAGATACGCGCCGGCTACGGCGACACGGTGGTGCTCGAAGGCATTTCGCTGGCACTGCCGCCCGGCGGCACGCTCGCGGTATTGGGCCGCAACGGCGTCGGCAAGACGACGCTGCTGGCCACCATCATGGGCCATACCACCTTACGCGACGGCAGCCTGCGCTTTGCCGGCCGGGATATATCGCGGCTGCCGGCCTATCGCCGCGTCCGCCTCGGCATGGGCTTCGTGCCGCAGGAGCGCGAGATCTTCCGCTCGCTCACCGTCGAGGAAAACCTGGTCGTCGCGGCGCGCCCCGGCCGCTGGTCGATCGAGCGGGTCTATGATTTCTTTCCCGCGCTTGCCGAGCGGCGCCGCAACGGCGGCAACCAGCTTTCCGGCGGCGAGCAGCAGATGCTGGCCATCGGCCGCGCGCTGATGGGCAATCCGTCGCTGCTGCTGCTGGACGAGCCGCTGGAAGGTCTGGCGCCGGTGATCGTCGACGCCGTGTTGAAGGGGATCGACCGGCTCAAGCGCGAGGACGATCTGGCCTTCATCCTGGTCGAGCAGCATGCCCGCATCGCGCTCGAATTCACCGACCGGGCCATCGTCCTCGAACGCGGCGTCGTCGTCCATGAGGGCGCCAGCCGCGAGCTCCTCGCCGCGCCCGAGCGCCTGGCGCAATTGATGGGCGTCGCCCGCGCGCATTGAGCGCCCCCGATCGCGTCTCGCCTCGGCCTGAACCTGGAGCATTACCCCTCACCCTTCCCTCTCCCCCCAAGGGGGAGAGGGTTGCTTTGGGTTGGCGAGGCGCAGCCGAGCCTTACCTAAAGCTGGGTGAGGGGAGCTGCCGTCAATATCCGGGCAAAGAAAAACCCGCCGGCCTTGCGGCCGGCGGGTTCCGAAGAAAATGCTTCAGGTTAGAAGTAGAACCGGAACTCGGCGTCGACCTGATTGAGCGTTCCGTTGGCGCCCGACATCATCTTGCGGTAGGCGTGCTGCCATTCCAGCCAGAAGTCGGTCTGCGGCACCGGCGAATAGATGACGTTCAATTCGCTGGTGAGGGCTGCCCTCACCATGCCCGCCTGCGGACAGGCCGTCCCCGCGCCGCACGTGACGTTGAACGGGTTGCCCGAGATGTGCATGTAGCCCGCGGCGGCATTGGCGCGCCACTGGCCGGTGAAGAAGTGCTCGTAGCTGGCGTAGGCCGACAACGTCCTCTCGACGGAAAACGCTCCGCTCGTGTTGTTGAAGACCGCGCTGCCCTGGGTATTCCAGGAGGTGAAATCCGCAGCGCCGTAATTGTACGTCAAGCCGCCGCGCAACGCGTCCTTGCCCCAGGTGTTGAGGTGGCCGCTCAGGGTGGCCGCATAATCCCCGATCTGATGGTTGGGTGTGGAGAGCGTGCCTCCGGCGGTTACGTTAGCCTGGCGAATATCGGTGGCTCCTCCGGCCACCGCGAACTTGACATGGCCCCAGGGCTGATCCAACTGGGCCGCGGCGACGGCGCGCGGCAAGTTGTAATAAACGGTGACCCCGTTCAGGGCGGTACCCACGAGAGCCGAGGCGGTGTTCGCCCCGGTCGAGAACGCAGAACCCGCATAGGTCGGCTGTTCGATCGCGCCGGCGACCGAAACGCCGTTGCCGGCGAGCCAGGTATAGCGAACCATCGGCCGGCGAACGTTGAAGGTGTTCAGCATGCCAACGTCCTGGGCGCCGGCGGCGGTGTCGGCATAGGCCTGCAGATCCGCGAACAGGGAATAGGTTTGGCCGATGAGCCAGGGGCCCAGGGTGCCGTAGGCCTGACGCAGGCGGAGCAGGTCGTTGTTGCCGCCGAGCTCGCTGCCGGCGGTCTGGTTGAAGTCGAACTCGATATAGGTCTTCAACTCGCCATAGCCGGTTGGCGTGCGGGTCTCGATATTGGGGCGCGTCGCCTTGACGGTCATGGTCGTGCCGCCGTTGAGCGCGTGGGTCTGCGCCGTCGCATTGGTTATGCCCAGACCTTCGAGCGCGACGCCATTCGCGCTGAAGCTCGTGTCGCCGGTATGCGGTCCGAAATTGTGCTCGATGTCGGCCTGGATGTAGCCGTGCACGGCGAAGGAGGTGTTCGTGCCGGGCACCAGGAAGGAGCCGGGGAACGAGCCGCCGCCGGGGGCGGACGCCGCCGGCATCACGCAATCATTGTGACCCGGGTTCACCTGCGTCGTCGTGCAATACTGCACGCCGTTCGGACCCGTCTGCGCATTCGCGCCCGAAATGCCAGCGAGCATAGCGACGGAAGCCGTCGTCGCCAGCGCGGCGTAACTGAGTTTGGTTTTCATCATACCCCCACATGGAAAGTCCGCGGATGCGAGAGGACGATCCCCCCACCGCCGATAAGATCGGCTGGCGCGGGCTTGACTGGCAAGGCTTCTGCCCGTCCATCCGGACGATTGCCGGGGGCTGTGGCGCAAGTGCAACAGTCGCCCGAGCCCCTGCCACGCCCGGCGTACCCATTCTTAGGTTCCTATCTTGTTCTAAAGAATCGGCGGGAGAAGCCCGTGCTCGCCCGCCGCGACCCGGGCCAGCTCGGCCGCCAGACACCCAAGCGGGGCGTCCCAAACCAACGGCGATTCCTGACGAAAGAGGCGCGCCGTGGGATACCACGGACTGTCCGCGCGTTCGTCGAGCCAACGCCAATCGGCGACCGCGGGCAACAGAATCCAGACCGGCTTTCCCAGCGCGCCGGCAAGATGCGCCACGGCGCTATCGATGGTGACGATCAGATCCAGCGCGGCGATCGCCGCCGCGGTGTCGGCAAAGTCGGCGAGATCGGGGGCAAAATCCGTGATCGCCGTTCCCGGCGGCGGCGCGGCCCCCTTCTGCAGCGAGAACCAGGACACGCCCGCGATCTTGGTCAGCGTCACCAGCGCCGCCGCCGGGAACGCCCGCTCATAATGCTGTTTCCAGCTTCGCCTTCCGGCCCAGACCAGCCCCACCCTGAGGCCGGGTCGGGCCTCGACGCGCTGTCGCCATTGCGCGACAGCAGCGGGATCGACGCCGATATAGGGAATGCGCGCCGGGATATCGGCGAGCGTGGTGCCGAAGGCGAAGGGCAGGCTCATCAGCGGGCAATGCCAGGCAAAATCCGCCGGCGCCGTGCCATAGGCGACGACCGACTCGGCTCCGGCGATTCCGGCGAAGAGGCGCAGCAATTCCCGCGGCACCTCCAGCACGACCTTGCCGCCGCGCTCGGCCACGAGCGGCACGTAACGGATGAACTGCAAGGAATCGCCGAAGCCTTGCTCGGCGTGAATCAGGATCCGCGCGCCGTTCAAAGGTTCGCCGTGCCATTGCGGCTGCTTGAATGGGCGCGCCGGCATGACGAATCTTTTCATGCGCCAGCGCCATTCGTATTCGCGCCAGCCGACGGCAAAATCGCCTCGACGCAAATGGATGCCGGCGAGATGGAAATGCGCATCGGGATAATCCGGCCGCAGTCGAAGTGCCTGGCGGTAATGCTCCTCGGCACCCTTGAAATCGCCCTGGTCGTAGAGCGTCGTGCCGAAATTGTTGTGGATCTCCGCCGTCTCGGGCGCGATGGCGAGCGCGCGGCGATAGCTGTCCTCCGCCCCTTTGAAATCGCCCTGCTGATGCAAGGTGTTGCCGAGATTGCTCCAGGCCTCGGCGAAGCGGGGGTCGAGCGCGAGCGCGCGGCGATAGCTTGCTGTCGCCTCGTCCAGCCGGGCGAGCGCGTGATAGGCGACGCCCAGGCTGTTATGCGCGACCGCCGCCCGGCCGTCGCGCGCGATCGATTTGCCGATCAGCGCGATCGCCGCTTCGTGCTGGCCGCGCTGATGCGCCAGCGCGCCGAGGAGATGCAGCGTCTCGGCATGATCGGGCGCGTGGACGAGGATGCGGCGGTAGAGCGCCTCCGCCTCGTCGAGCCGCCCCCGCTCGTGCAGTTGCAGGGCGCGCTCGAGCGCTTCGGCAAGCGTTGCCATCGCCGTCAGCCGCCGCGACCCGACTGGCGCGCCTTCAGCTTTTCGAAGGTGTCGCCGCCGGGGGCGGAGAAGAGCGTTAAGCCGGCAGGCGGCTCCCTTCCGTCGGGCAGCGCCAGGAGATTGATCGATACGATGTTCGGCCACGCGTTTTGGCCGTCGCGGGCGAAATTCGCCGGGTTGTACAGCGGCGTCAAATGCCACCAGGCGCGATATCCGAACTCTCCCAGGAGAGCGATGAGCGCCGGCGCCTTGTCGGTCCGGTCGGCCTCCGCGTAAAGCACGGGACGATAGGCGCCGATGATGCGGCGGGCGCCCTCGAGGACGTCGATCTCCATGCCCTCTACATCCACCTTGATGAGGTCGCATTTGCCGACGTGATCGTCGAGCGCATAGAGGAGAGTCGTCTCGCCGCCCGCATCCTCGATCAGGGCGGCGGCGCCGAGGTTTTGCGGCGCGTCGAAATCCGTCTGGGCAAGCTTGATTCTGCCCGCTTTCCGTCCGACCCCCGCCTGCACGGCATAGACGTTGCGCAACTCGTTCAAGGCAATGTTCGCGCAGAGATGCTGGAAGGTGATGCGCTGCGGCTCGAAGGCCAGCACAAAAGCCGCCTTGCGCGCGAACGGAATTGTCATGCAGCCGATATTGGCGCCGACATCGACGGCGACGCCGCCTTGCGGCAGAAACTGGAGCAGCGCCTGGACCTCGATCTCGCTGTATTCGCCGTAGCGCTCGAGCGCGGCGCCGATAAAGGTATCGACGGGGCTATAGGCAAAAACGCCGTGACGGCATGGCTTGATCTTGGTCGTCATTGGAATTCGAGCCTACTCATATTTCCCGCATTATCGGGTTCCCATGCGGTATGCCGGAGCGTCGCGGCCGCTGGCGTAGTATCCGTTTCACCCATCGCGCTAGACTAGCGGCTCGATCCCGCCCGAGCCAGCCGGAGCCCCTTGATGAAACCACGCGAGCGCGCTGCTTTTTCCGCGATCGTCGATCGCCCCGTACTGAAGCTGCCGAAGGGGCTGCGCCTGATCGTCTGGCCGGTGGTCAATCTCGAGGTCTGGGAGATCGAAAGCCCGATGGCGCGACAGGTTCTGCCGGCCCCGACCGGCGTGCCGCTCATTCCGGACGTGCCCAATTGGAGTTGGCACGAATACGGCATGCGCGTCGGCGTGTGGCGCTTCTTCGAGGCGTTCGACCGCTATCAGGCGGAAGTGACCCTCGCGCTCAACGCCAATGTGGTCGAAAGCTATCCGCGCGTCGCGGCCGCGGCGCTCGAGCGCAAATGGGAGTTCATGGGCCACAGCTACGTCCAGGGGCCGATCCACAAGCTCGCCGACCAGCGCGCCACCATCCGCAAATCGCTCGACACCATCGCGCAATTCACCGGCAAGCGGCCGGTCGGCTGGCTCGGGCCGGGCCTCACGCAAACCTACGAGACGCCCGATCTTCTCGCCGCGGCGGGCGTGCAATATATCGGCGACTGGGTTTACGACGACGAGCCGACCGAGATCGCCACATCGCACGGCAAGCTGGTGACGCTGCCCTACACGGTCGAGCTCAACGACATTCCGATGATGATCGTGCAGCATCACCACGCCGACATTTTCCTGAAACGCGCCTGCGATCAATTCGATCGGCTTTACGCCGAAGGCGCCGGGCGCGCCAAGATCCTGTGCTTCGCGATCCACCCCTATATCAGCGGCGTGCCGCACCGGATCAAATATCTCGAAGCCTTTCTCGACTACGCGGCGCGGCACGCCGGCGTCGCCTTCTGGAACGGCGAGACGATCCTCGATTGGTATCGCGCGGCCGCGCGCAAGCAAGGCTGATTTTATTTCCCGAGCAGGCCCTTGAGCTTGTCGACGGCGCCCGGGGACGACTGAATCACGCTCTGCAACGCCTTGCCCGGCTGCTTGAGCATCGCGCCGACATCCGGCCGATAGGAGAGATTGTCCCACGGCCCAGTGACCAGGATCGGAATGGCGAGCGCGCCGGCGAGTTTAGGCGTCAGCTTGTAGTCGACGTGGCGTTGCGGCAGATCGACGGTGCCCGCGCCGGTCATCGGCAATTCGGGCGATGCCATCTGCAGATCGCTGTTCTTGAGGATGCCGTTGGTGATGACGTAGGTCGCCGACAGCGAGGTGAACTCGGTCTGCGAGCCGCCGAGGAGCACGCCGGTCAGAGACGAGGTGGCGCTTTTCACCATCTGGACGGCATTGACGCCCTTGAGCGCGCCCTTGTCGAGGTGCAGCGAGCCCTTGCCGTTCAGCGACGAGACGATCTCGCGCTGGCTGCGGCCGCGGCCGGTGACCGCGACGTCGAGGCTGCCGAGGCCGGACAGCATCGTGACATTGTCGGCGTCATGCAGCAGCGGCTGCATGTCGACGCTCTTGAGCGCGAAATTCTGCTCGATGGCGGGCACCGCGCCGGAACCGTCAATCGTCACCTTGCCCTGGCCGGTACCTTTGTAGAGCTCCATTCCGGTCAGATCGGCGACGAGCCGCCCGTCCTTCAGATGGAGCTCGAGCGCGCTCTTGCCGATGACGATGTTGTGATAGCGGATGCCGTCGGCGCCGAGCTGAAAATCCGCGTCGGCGAGCCTGAGAGGCGCCACGTCGATCGGATCGTTGCTCCAGCCCTTCGCTCCGGCGGCGCCCGGGGCCGCCGGGCCGGGTGCCGCGGGCGCAGAAGGCGAGGCCGCATTCGTCGGGGGGTTGCCCAAATAGGGATTGAGGTCGAGTTGATCGAGCGCCAGGCTGCCGTGGATATAGGGACGCGCTTTGGAATTGTCGAAGACGATGCCGCCCTTGCCCTTGATGTCGTCGAACGCGATGGCAGCGTCGCCGAAGCCGTAAGTGGCGCCCGCGACGTCGAGCTTGCCCTTGATCGACAGCGGACCGAAGCCCTTGCCCGTGCCCGAGATCGGCTGGCCCGCCCAGCTTGCCAAGTTGCGCACCGACGGGATCGAAAGATTGACGTCGCCCGACAGCTTCAGCTCCGGCGCGCCGACGCCGGCACCCGAAAACGCGAGATTGATCGGCGTCGAACTGACGTTGAAGGCCACCGGCGTCGGCGCGCCGCCCTGGAAGGCGCCCGGCCGCTTGATCGAATAGCTGAGGCTGATCTTCTGTCCGTTCCACATCACGGAACCGTTGGCGGTCAAGGGATCGTCGAGGCCCGACATCGAAAAAGTCATGTTGATGGCGCTCGCCTCCCAGCGCTTGCCGGTGCGCTGGTCGAGATAGCTGACTTGGCCGTTTTCGAGCTTGAGATTGGCGAGGCGGAAGGAGCTGAGCTCCGCCATGCCGCCACCTTGCGACGCCGCGGCGGCGGGGCGCGCGGACACGGGCGCGCCGGGGACGGCCGGTTTGCTGAAATCCCAATTGGCATGGCCGCCGCGATCGATCTCCAGCGCGATCACCGGATCCGTCAGCACAAAGCTGTCGACGGCGATGGTGCCGGTGAGCAGCGGCAGCAGTCGCAGCCGGACCTCGAGCGATTTCAGCTGCGCCATGTTCTTGGCGACGCCGTCGGACGCGTTGCTGAAGCTCACATTTTCGGCAGAGAGCGCAATATTGGGCAGCAGGCGGAAGCTCATCGGCCCGTCGATGCGCAGGTCGCGGCCCGTCGATTCCCTGACGGCGTCGATCAGCTTCGTCTTGTAGGCATCGACCGGCACGAAGAAGGGTACGGCGATCGCGGCCACAATGAGCAGCGCCACGACGGCGCCGACGCCGATCAAGAGCTTCTTCATCGCTGTCCTCCCGGCAAAAATTCGGCCGCCGCCGCGGCAATTTCGGGGCGGCGATTTCGGCGCCGCCGCGTGCTAAAGAAATGGTCGCGCGCTCGGAATGTTCCGTGTCGGGACGGTTGGCCGAGCACTATCAATATCGCCCAGCCGTTGCCGGAATGTCACGCGGTTTGCCGAGGGGTCGAAAGTCATGTTCTTGCGATCCGTTATTTCCTTCGCCGCGGCGCTTTGCGTCGCCGGCGTCTTTGCGCAAGCCGCTCGCGCCGACGACACGGTGCCGCCGGCGCATCCGGTCTGGGTCGATCCGCTCTTCGGCGGCATCCAGTTGTCCGGCCATATCGAGGGCGGCGTTTCGTTCAACCCGGACAGCCCGAAAAACAACATCAGTTTCGGCCAGGCGTTCACGGATCGGGACAACTCGTTCCGCGTCAACCAGACGATGCTGAACATCGAGGCCGATCTCGATCCCAAGAACGACGGCTTTCAGTACGGCTTCAAGTTCACGGGCATGTACGGCACGGATTCGCGCTACACGCACTTCTTCAACGAATTCGATCGTTCGACGAGCAGCCCCTATCAATGGGACATCGTCGAGGCGGCGGCCTTGTTCCATGCGCCGATCCCGGCGACCGGCGGCGTCGACATCACCGTCGGGCAATATCCGACTCCGCTCGGCTTCGAGGTAATCGATAATTCCGTCAACCCGCTCTATTCGCACTCCTACATCTTCAACTATGGGCTGCCATTCAAGCACACCGGCCTCTACGGCACCTTCCACGTCACCGACATGTTGGACCTCTGGGCCGGGTTTGACTCCGGCGTCAACGCGGATCTCGGCGCGCGCGGCGACAACAATAACTCCGGCGCGCTGCTCGGCGGCTTCGGCTTGAATAACCTGCTCGACGGCAATTTGACGATCCTCGGCCTCGCTCATGTCGGCGTGGAGAATCCGACAGGTTCGACGGTTAACGGCAAGGCGTTCAACGTCAACCAGGCGTTGCGCGAATATTTCGATGGCGTCGTCACCTACAAGATCAACGATTCCTGGACCGCGGTCACCGAGTTGAACCTGGTGCATGACGACGCCTACAAGGTCACCGCCGGCGGGGTCGCGCAGTACGGCATCTTCAAGTGGAACGACCAGTGGTCGTTCACCGGCCGCGCCGAGATCTTCGCCGATCAGGCGAAGAACGGCTTCACCGGCTTCGTCTGCGCCTTTCCAGGCTCGGAGGATGCGGTCGACGCTCAACGCAACATCGTCAGCAACGTCGCCACCAAAAACCCGGTCGGTAACCAAGCCTATTGCGGAACCGGCGGCACGGGTACGACCGGCGGCGCCTATAACCTGACCTATGGCGAACTGACGATGGGCGCTGCCTATACCCCGCCGCTCACGATGCCGGGAACCCTCGGCCTGGTGATCCGGCCCGAGGCGCGCTTCGACTCGATCATTGGCGGCGGCCGGCAGAAGCCCTTCAACGTCGGGGCTGCCGGTGTCGGCACCAAGACCAGCCAAGTCACGCTCGCAATCGATGCCATCCTCTCGTTCTAACGAGTCCTGCGGCCAAGCAGCGCCGCCGGGAAGCCGGCGGCGCTTTTTCTGTGACCATTGAGCAGGGCGGGAAACCTTCCCCGCGCGGCCCCGTTACTCCGCTACCATTTCATTGGCAGAGGAGTGACTATGTACAAACCCATCCTGACTGCCGCTGCGGCCCTTCTGATCGCCGCGCCGGCCTTCGCCCAGACGGCGACGAGCACGACCGAAACTCGCACGGTGACGTCGTCGCCGATGGAGATCGCGAGCCCGCCACCGCCCGATGTCATGCCGGTGCCTGGCAGCTCGGTTACCACCGAGCACTCCTACAAGGCCACCCCGGACGGCGTCACCAAATCCGACGCCTACTCCAAGCAATACGTCGCGCCCGACGGCTCGACCTCGTCGCGCAGCCAAAGCACGACCATCGAGCAGACGCACTAGACGCGTCCGACACCCAAAAGCAGACGGGGCGCGCCAGCTTGGCGCGCCCCGTTTCTTTTAGCGCTTATTCGCCAGGGTTAGAGAGTGGCGATTCCCGGGAAGAACAGATAGCAGGCGACGCTGATCACGATGAGATAGCCGAGCAGCACCAGGCACCAGCCGAAATTGTGCCGGATGACCGCCCCCTCGTTGCGTACGAAGCGCGTCGTGGATACACCGACGCTCGCCGTCTGCGGCGCAATCGGCTTGCCGATCTCGGCACCGACCGAGTTGAGCGTCGGCAGCAGCAGCAAGGGGAAACCGAGCAGCTTGCCGACGAGCGCCTGGAAGGTGCCGAACATGGCGTTGGTCGAGGTGTTGCTCCCCGACAGCGCCACGCCGATGAAGCCCAGGATCGGCGCCACCACGATGAAGGCGGGCCCGATCTTGGAGAACGCGCTCGCCAGCGAGCCGGCCATGCCCGAGAAATTATAGACATAGGCCAGGCCGAAGATGAACACGCCGACGAGGCAGGCGCCCCACATGTTCTGCCAGGTCTTGGCGAAGATCCCGCCGATCTGGCTGAACTTGAGGTGCCCCATCGCCATCATCAGGATCACGACCACGATCCACGAGGCGAAAATCGCCGAGCCGCCGACGAACGGCGTCCAGTTGAACGCCGCGCCGATGGTCGCTCCCGGGGTGATCGAGGATGCGGCCCCGACCGCGTAGTGGAGCAGCACGATCGAAGGCAGATGAGACCACGGCCCCGTCCACAGGACCACGACGATCACCAGCACCGCGATGGGCAGCCACGCTCCGACGATGTCGCCGCCCGACATGCCGTGATGCGCGGCCGAACTCTGCGCGCCGGGGATCGGCTTGCCGCCATAGCCCAGCACCTCGGCCGGCCGCCAGACCTTGAGCAGGAGGAGCAGGCAGACGAAGCAGACGATCGAGCCGAAGACGTCGGGCAGGTAGGGCCCGAGATAGACGGCGGTCGGCAGCTGGCCGGCGATGTAGCCGAGGGAGCCGACGATGGCCAAGGGCCAGGCCGACCACATGCCCTTCTTGCCGGTGACGAGGTAGAGCAGAATCCAGGGCGGCAGCAGCGCCAGGATGGCGACGATCTTGCCGACCGAAGCGGAGTAGATCGGCAACAACGTCAGGAAGGGCACGCCGAGCGTGCCCGCCGTGACCGTCGCCAGGGCGATGATCGGCGCGCCCAAGGCGCCGTAGGAGACGGGCGCGTTATTGGCGATCGCCGCGACGCGGATGGCGTCGAGATCGGGGATGCCGATGGCGATCAGGATGGGCGCGACGAACGCCCAGGGATAGCCGAAGCCGACGAGGCCCTCGAGCAGGGCCCCGAACGCCCAGGCGAACAGGATGGTCTGCACCCGCACGTCCTGGGTTCCTTGCGCGACCAGCCAGCGGCGCAGCTTGTCGAAGGCGCCGGTGGCGACCATGGTGTTGAACAGCATGACGCCCCAGAAGGTGATCCAGTCGACGTTCCACACGCCGGTTGCCGAGCCATAGGCGTAGGCCCTGAGGCCGTCGCCGACCGGCATTTGCCAGACCCAGAGGCCGAGCACCAAGGTAACGAGCGAGCCGATGAGCACCGCCAACCAGGCGGTCCAGCGCAGGACCGCGAGCATGAATAGAAGCGCGACGACGGGGATCAGCGCCACCAGCCAGGTGACGAACAGATTTCCGGTCGGATCAAGGATTTGCGTGAACATGCGGTTTCTCCCCCAGAGGTGCCGGACGCGCGAGCCACGTCGTCGGCTGGATTGGCCGCCACCCCCAAACTCCCCCGAGGCTGGCAACCATCGAAGCCTGTTCTCAGCGGCCAATTTTTTAACATAGGGACCGTTGCGGCGTTACTGTTAATTCGCGGCGTCGGTTTGAGGCTTTGTTGCACCGCACCAACAGGAGGGAGCGGATGGGCGTTATGGTCGACGGCGAATGGCGCGACGGCTAGTACGATACAAAGCGCGCCGGCGGCCAGTTCGTGCGCAAGGCGGCGGGTTTTCGCAATTTCGTCACCGCCGATTCCGGCGCGAAATTCCCCGCCGCGAAAGGCCGCTACCATCTCTACGTCGCGCATGCCTGCCCGTGGTGCCATCGCGCCATGATCTTCCGCGTGCTGAAAAAGCTCGAACACGTGATCTCGGTCAGCGCCGTCGAGCCGCTCATGCTGGAGCGAGGCTGGACCTTCGCCGATCCCGATCCGCTGACGGGCGCCAATCATGTCTATGAAATCTATCGGCGCGCCGATCCGAAATATTCCGGCTCCGCCACCGTGCCGATCCTGTGGGACAAGCAGGCGCAGACGATCGTCAACAACGAATCCTCCGAGATCATCCGCATGTTCAACAGCGCTTTCGCGGCCTTCACCGACGACCGTACCGATTTCTATCCGGCCGATCTCGCCCCCGGGATCGACCGCGTCAATGCGCGAATCTACGAAGGGTTCAACAACGGGGTTTATCGCGCGGGCTTTGCCACGACGCAGGAAGCCTATGAGAAGGCGGCCACGGAAGTGTTCGAGACGCTGGACTGGATCGAAGCGCTGTTGTCGAAGAATCGCTATCTATTGGGCGATCGCCCGACCGAGGCCGATTGGCGGCTCTTCCCGACGCTGGTTCGCTTCGACGGCGTCTATTTCGGCCATTTCAAATGCAATGTGCGGCACGTCTACGAATATCCGGCGATTGCCGCTTATGCGCGCCGGCTCTATGCGCTGCCCGGCATCGCCGCGACCTGCTATTTCGCCGAATACAAGCAGCACTATTACGGCAGCCATCGCACCATCAACCCCACCGGGATCGTGCCGCTGGGGCCGGGCCGGGATTTCCGCACGGCAGAGGGGGTTTGACGCCACGCCCTCAGGCGTAGCGGAGCTGAATCGATTGACGCTGGCGCAGGGCGGCGAGGGTGATCATCAGCCCATCCTTGAGCGGCATCTCGGCCCGGACACCGAAGCGCTTGAAGGCGCACTGGCTGTCGCCGACCGAAAGACGCACGTCGCCCGGCCGCGGTGCGCGGAAGATCAAATCCGGCGTCGTGTCGCACAGCTCGCCGATGGTGCGGGCAAGATTGACGATCGAGGTGCCGTCGCCGGTGCAGACGTTGAACACTTCGCCTTCGGCCGGCACCGCCATCGCCTGGGTCAGGAACCGCACGACGTCGGTCACATGGATGAAGTCGCGCACCTGTTCGCCGTCGCCATGGATGGTGATCGGATTGCCGGCGACCAGGCGATCGCAAAAGATCGAGATGACACCGGAATAGGGCGAGTCCGGATTCTGCCGCGGGCCGTAGACATTGAAGAAGCGCAAGCCGGTGGTCGGCACGCCGTAGAGCGAGGTCGCGATATGCGCGTGCAGCTCGCAGCCGAGCTTGTCGGCGCCGTAGGCGGTCATCGGCACGGCACGCGCGGTTTCCGCAAGCGGCACGTCCTCGTTGAGGCCATAGATCGCGGCGGAGGAGGCATAGACCACCGGAATTGGGCCGGATGCCCGCGCGCGGCGCGCGGCGTCGAAAACCGTAATGCAGCCGGTGAGGTTGGAAATGTGCGTGCCGACCCAGTCGTCGATGCTGCGCTCGATCGAGGCGATGGCGGCGAGATGGAACACGCCGTCCATATCCTCCATCGCCTGGCGTACGGCGACGCGATCGGCGACGTCGCCGATCATCAATTCGGAGGCTTCCGGGGCGTTTTCCCGATGGCCGGTCGAAAGATTGTCGAGGATGCGGACGTCGTGGCCTTCGGCAAGGAGCGCATCGGCGAGGTGCGATCCGATGAAGCCGCAGCCGCCGGTGACCAGATATCGCGCCATGAGAAATCCCGAAATGAGGGCCGGCGGCGTGGTTAAGGGCCGTCGCGCGGCGTGGCGTTCAATCTAGGAAATAAGCCTTAGGGAAGTCTTAATCGCGGCCGCTTGAGGCCGGATTTCCCGCCCCGCCGAAGCGCAATTTGTAATAGGCGAGGCCGATCGCTTCGTGGAGCGCATAGAACGAATCCTCGAGGGCGTCGGTGCTGGGCAGGATCATGGCGGAATCGATCGGCGTGCGCAGCACGGTGCGCGCGGTCGGCGCCGGAATGACGTCCAGTCCCTGTTGCGCGAACGACCAGATGGCCCGCGGCATATGCCAGGGTTGCGTTACCAGCGCGATGACATGGATGTTCTGACCGTTGAGGATTCGCGCCGTTTCCTGCGCGTCCTCGTAGGTCGTCTGCGATTTTTCCTCGCGCCATGCGACCGGCACGCCGAAATCCTGCGTCAGCGTCGTCGCCATCAGCGCCGCGAGTGAGGTCTGACTGTCGCCAATGGGCCCGCCCGAGACCAGGATCGGCAGCTTCGTCCGGCGATAAATTTGAACCGCCCGGTCAAGGCGTTCGAGCGTCAGCGCGCCGACGCTGTCCTTGGTGGCGCCGCCGTCGCCGTGATGGATGGTCCCGGCAAGGATCACGATCGCCTGGGATTCCCCGAAATCCCGCGTCGTTTCGGGTATTTGGGCCTCGATCGCGCGCAGCATCAGCGCCGCCGTCACCGGCATCGAGAAGACATAGAGCGCCGCGCCGCTGGCCAGCGTCAGCGCGAGGCCATAACGCTGCGTGCGCGCAACCAACGCCAGTAGCCCGCCGACCAGCACGGTGAAGACGAACACCGTCGGCGGCATCAGAAAGGAATAGGCGAGATAGGAGAGAATCGGCGGCTCCGACTGTCAGATGTTGCTCAGACCGTCGCCGGCTTCAGCCGCCGCATCACCGCTTTGCGCAGCAGATGCGGCAGGAGCAGGCGCAGCGGCATGCGCAGGTGATGCGCGCGAAGATAAAGGAAACCGAGTGCAGCGCCCGACCCGCGGCGGCGACAACTGGCATGCGGGGGTGCCAACGCGTGCGCGAAGATGAGATCCATGAAGCGGCGGATGACCGGCGCGGGAGGGCGCAACAGCGGCGAAACGAGGAGCGGCGCCGGTACTGGCGTTCCGAGCCGTTTTGCCGCGTAGCGCAGCGCATAGTAGAGCGGCCGCTCGAGGCCGAGTGACGCCGCGCGACGCGCCAGCGCGTCCCAGAATCCGGCCATGGCGCCGAAATGGCGCAGCAGGCGGTTGAGATCGTCGAGATCGCGCAGGGCGTTGGCGAATTCGCCGTCGTCGAAGAGATGCACCGCCGAATGCAGCACCATGTCGACCGGCGCCAAGACGCGGAAAAAGCCGTCGCCGACCGGCGTTGCCGCCTCGATCATTCGGCGGGCGTCCACCGGATGCGCCGAGGTCGGTGGCGTGATGGTGTGGTGGAGGTCGATCGTGGTGCGCCGCGCCTTGTGCTGCAGCGGCGGAATTTCGTGCATCCAGCGCCGATAGTAGCTTTGGTCGTATTCGTCGTCCTTGGCGCTTTCCCAACCTTGCGCAAGCAGCGCCGCCTCCGCCGCCGGCAGCGCATTCCGCGCTACCAGCACGTCGATATCGCCGAACAGCCGGCCACGCGCCGGCGGTAGTCCAGCCGCCGCATAGGAGGCCCCTTTGAGCAGGATCACCGGCGAACCCGTGCCGGCCAGTGCCGCGCCGATGTAGCGGAGCTCGCGCGCGACGTCCTCGGCGTGCTTTTCGGCCAGGATGAGCGCCGCCTCGAGCGCGGGCCGCGCCCGCTCGGCGACCGCGGTCATGAGCCCGGCATTGCCGATATCGGCGGCGAGACGGGAGAGGAGTCCGGCTTGGCGGGCTTGGCGGATCGCAAGATCCCAATCCGCGAGGCGCCATCGGCGGACCCGCCGGACGTCGTGCAAGACCGGCGTCAAAAGATCGGCGTCGCCGCCGGCGGTATTAGTCATAACGTCGAGAATGCGCGCGATTATCTTTAGAATTTCTTTACGCAAACGACTGAATGCACAAAACAAATACTTAAATCCGGGCAACCTTTCGGTAAGCTTTGGAAGGTATATCTCCTTGCAGCGTGAGAGTGGTCCCTGACGGGCGAAATCCGCCTTTCAAGGTCCGCAATCAGCTAGCGGCCCGCGCCGGACGGCGTTTCGTCAGGCGGGCGCCTCACCTGTGGGGAGTGACTGCATTGCTGCGCCAGGTTCTTCGTTCCGTCTCGTTGATTGCGCTGGTGGCCACCGCGGGCTGCACGGCGATCGGCGACATGTCGGATCGCATCGTCGGCAATTCCTATCAGCGTTCGAGCCAGAATTCGCCGAGCGCGCAGACCGCGCTCGCTATTCCGCCCGACGTCAACGCCCGGCCCGATTTGCCGCCGCCGACGGTCGCGCAGGCTCAGCCGGCTCCGATGCCGATGCCCGTTTCCCGTCCCGCCTCGCAGCAGATGGCCGCCAATCAGATGCCGATGCAGACCGCGCCTGTCGCGGCGCCGGCGATGCAGAACGCTGCGCTGCCGCGCGGCGCCGCCGGCTTGCAGGCCGGCAACAGCGACAACTACCAGATCGGCCCCGGCGACCAGCTCGACATCTTCGTCTGGCGCAGTCCCGAACTTTCGACCCGGGTACCCGTGCGTCCCGACGGCAAGATCTCGATTCCGCTGGTCGAGGACGCCGTTGCCGTCGGCAAGACGCCCTCCGTGCTGGCGCGCGAGCTTGAGGAGAAGCTCAAGGCTTACGTCAAGGAGCCGATCGTTACCGTCATCGTCTCGAACTTCGTCGGCCCGTTCTCGCAGCAGGTCCGCGTCATCGGCGAGGCGTCGCAGCCGCGCGCCATCCCGTACCGCACCAACATGTCCATCCTCGACGTCATGATCGAGGTCGGCGGGTTGACCCGTTTCGCCGCCGGCGATCGCGCGATCATCATGCGTAACGAGAATGGCCAGCAGCAGACCATCAAGGTTCACCTCGACAGTCTGGTGAAGGATGGCGACGTCGCCGAAAATATGCAGATGCGTCCGGGCGACATCCTCATCATCCCGCA
This sequence comes from Allostellaceae bacterium, assembly GCA_035648735.1. Taxonomy (GTDB): domain Bacteria; phylum Pseudomonadota; class Alphaproteobacteria; order ATCC43930; family CGMCC-115725; genus REEB95. The sequence goes on along the minus strand of DASRKX010000120.1, from coordinate 60,134 downwards.
ACGCTACTTCTAGAAAAAGTCGAGAGCGCCCAGAAAAGGCATCAGGATCATGGAATCAATCTCCGGCCTCGTCTTTCAATACCTGCACGCCATCTGGCGGCGCAAATGGATCGTGGCGCTCGCCGCCTGGGCCGTTTGCATCGTCGGCTGGTCGGTCGTTGTGATGATGCCGAGCCGGTATGAATCCTCGACCCGCATCTACGTCGATGCCGACCAATTGCTGACGCCGCTGCTCAAGGGCATCGCGGTCGATGTCGATCCGGCGCAGCAACTCGACGTGCTGCAGCGCACGCTGCTGTCCCGTCCGAATATCGAGCAGTTGATGCACATGGCCGATCTCGACAAGCGGGCAAAGACCGCAGCCGACAAGGATGCTCTCATCGCGCGTCTCGTGCAGCAGGTCACCATCACGCCACAGACACGCAACCTGTTCACGATCTCGTACCAGGACACCGATCCGACGATGGCGCGGAACGTGGTGCAAAGCCTGCTCACCATATTCGCCGAGAACAGCACCGGCGCACAGCGCAGCCAGATCGACAACGCGCAACGCTTCCTCAATGATCAGATCGCGATCTACGAGCAGCAGCTCCGCGCGGCGGAAAAGCGTCGTGCCGATTTCCGCACCGAGCATCTTGAAGTGCTGTCGGGCGCGGCTTCGGCCGGCAGCATCGATGCTCTGCGCAAGAATCTACAGCAGGAGCGCAACGACCTGCAGGACGCGCTCGCGCGACGCGACGAGCTGCAAAAGAACCTCGACGGTATTTCGCCGACCCTGAGCGCGGACGTCGCCGGGGCGGGGCTGGCCGCTCCCGGTGCGGCCGAGCAGCAGCTTGCCATCCTGCAGCGGCAGCTCGCCGAATTGCGCACGCGCGATACCGAGCAGCATCCGGACGTGGTCGCGCTCAAGGCCCAGATCGCCGATTTGAGCGGCCAACTCGTCGCCGCGCATGGCGGCAAGCCGACCGGCGGCGCGGCCACTCCCGGCACGCGTACCCGGGTTTCCAACTCCGTCTATGACCAGGTTCGCATCCGTCTCCTCGATGCCCAGGGCCAGGTCGTATCGTTGCAGCGTCGTGCCAGTCAGGACGAGACCGAACTGAAGCGCGTCGAAGACATTGCGCATTCCTCGCCTGGTCTTGATGCCCAGATGGAGGACATGGATCGCGATTACACCATCCTCAAGCACAACTACGACGAATTGCTGTCGCGGCGCGAGGCGACCAACTTGTCCGAGGCTGCCGATACCAAGGCCGACAAGATCCAATTCCGTATCATCGACGCGCCGCAAGTGCCGAGCGCGCCAATCGCGCCCAATCGTCCGGTGCTGTTCTCAGCCGTGCTGCTGGCCGGCGTCCTGGGCGGCTTGGCCATTCCGATCCTGCTGACCCAGATCGATCGTTCCTTCGCGACGCTCAATCGTCTGCGCGGTCTGGGTCTGCCGGTGCTGGGCGGCGTCACCTACGCGGCGCAGTTCCGCTCGAAGGCGCAATCGATGACCGAGACCGCCGGCTTCGGGGCGAGCGCGCTCGCCCTGGTGATGCTCTACGGCGTGCTCATTCTCATGACCGTCGATCTGCATCGCCTCATGCAGGGGAGTATGGGCTGATGATCGACGAAACCTCGCGCAAGCTGATCGAACGCGCCGCCGCGCATCTCCGCCACCGCCAGGGCGGCGTAGCACCCCAGCCGATGGCTGCCCCGGCTCCCGCCATGGCGCCGCCGGCCTATGCGCAAGCCCCCTACCAGGCACCGGCCTATCAGCCGGCCCCACCGCCGCAGCCGACCTATGCCCCGTCGGGCTACGCTCAGGCCGCTTACCAGGAGCCTGCTTATCCGCAAGCGCATGCCGCGCCGCCCCAGGCTGCTTCTTATGATCCGGAGCCGGTCTTCACCCATCCGCGTGCCTATCAAGACGCGGCGGCGCGCCAGATCGCACCGCAATACGAGGCCAACGGCTATCCCGAGCCGGCGATGAACGGCGCCGCGCCGCAGACCTTCAGCCGAACGGTCTCGATCGACCGCAGCAGTCTCGCGCGTTGCGGCATCGTCGTGCCGTCGTCGCAACGTTCGCGGGTCGTCGACGAATTCCGCATCGTCAAACGGCAGATCGTTTCCAAGTACATGGACGAGCCGGATGACGTCGCGGCCAACCGCAATCGCGTCATCATGGTGACGTCGTCGCGGCCGCGCGAAGGCAAGTCGTTCGCCGCCATCAACCTCGCGCTGGCGATCGCGACCGAGCAGGATTTAAAGGTATTGCTCATCGATCTCGATACCAAGCATCACTCGATGCAGGAGATGATGGGCATTCCGGCGAGCTACGGCTTGACCGATCTGCTCGGCAATCCCGAGATCGATTTCTCGCAAGTTGTCCTGCGCACCAATTTGCCGAATTTGACGGTGATGCCGGCGGGTTCGCCCAATATCCGCTCGCCCGAATTGCTGTCGAGTCGTCGCGCGCGCACGATCTTCGCCGAGATGACGCAGCGTTATTCCGACCGCTTCATCATTTTCGATGCGCCGGCGGTGCTGGCGTCGAGCGATCCAGCGGTGCTGGCCGGCCTCGTCGGCCAGGTCGTGATGGTGGTCGAAGCCGATCACACGCAGCAGGAAGAAGTCGAGACGGCGATCGGACTGCTGAGCGCGTGCCCGAACATCAGCCTGCTGCTCAACAAGATTCGCACCTCGGCGGCAGATCAGTTCGGCTCGTACACCGACTATTGATCCGCCCAGCCGCCCGTGTCGTTCGCCGTGTCGAGAGCAGAATGCGCCACACCCGATCGCTCGCCGTCCTTTTCGGAGCCGCCGCCTTCATCGGCGCGGTATCCCCGGCGACCGCGCAGCTTTCGCTAGGCCCGCTCGACAATAACGGCGACGGGCCGATTCCACCGGTTTACGCCCAGGGATTGCGGCAGAACGTCGATCGGCCCTTGGCGCCGAACGACGTCGAGCAGGGCGACAAGCTGCCGCCGAAGGGCCCGCCACTGTGGCAGGTCATTCCGCGTGCGCAAATCACCGAAGAAATCACCGACAACGTCCGCGACGCGCAGACCGGGCGCCAGGCCGATCTGATCACCACCTTTACGCCGGGAGTCTATATCGCGGCGGATGCGCCGCGGCTCACCGCCAATCTCGACTATTCGCCAAGCTTCCAGAAATATGCCGTCGCCGGCGATCAGGACAACATCAGCAACAATCTATTCGGCACGGCGATCGCGACGCTGGTCCCCGATACCTTGGGGTTCGAGACGCGCGGCGCCATCTTCCAAAGCGCCCATACCGGCACTTTCGGCGGCGTGCCGACGTCGCAACTCACCAACAATCAGCGCACCGATACCTACACGGCGGAAGCGAGTCCGGTGTTGCGCCATTCCTTCGACACGATCGGCGACGGCGAGCTGCGCTACATCGTCGGCGAGACCTGGTTCGGCGGCCAGACCGGGGCGACGACCAATTCGACCCCGACGGCATTCAACGGCTTCGGCACCACTCAGCCGATCAGCAACGCGCTCCATAACGAGTTGCGCGCGACCCTCGATACCGGCGGTGTCGGCAAATATGTCTCGAACCGCGTCACGCTCGACGGCCAGCGCAACGACGTCGACGGCGGCATCGGCTCGAACAAGGAAAGTCTGGCCACCGACGAAGTGACGCTCCATCTCCGCAATAACTTCGCGCTGGTCGGCTCGGGGGGCTGGCAGACGCTGGAATTCGCGCAGGTGCCGTCGCAGAATTATAACGGGCCGACCTGGTATGCCGGCATGATCTACGAGCCCAATGCCGATTCCCAGATCTCGCTGAACTATGGTCTTCGCGACGGCGCCAAATCCTTCCAGGGCGACATGCGCTATACGATCACGCCGCTGATCACCGCCTATGCGAGCTACGCCGAGGTCACGACGACGCCGCAGCAGGCCATTCTGCAAAACCTGAACGGCGCGGTGCTCGGGCCCAACGGCTCGGTGCTGAACGCGTCGACTGGCTTGCCCGAATCGCTCAACAACAACTTGAGCCTGCAGAACGACGTCGAGCGGCTACGGACCTTCCAAGGGAGTCTCGTCTACGCTCTGGAGCCCAACCGCTTCGCGCTCACGGGCACGCATCAGGAAACCAATTCGCTGACCGGTCTGGTTCCGAACGATTCGATTTCCGGCGGCATCTTTACGTGGGACCGCAAGCTCAGCCCGCTCAACGACTTGACCCTCAATGTGGGCTATTCGGCGGAGGATTCCGGCCATACCAACACATTCAGCACTTCGCTCGCCTTCCGGCATGCCTTCTCGCAGACGCTGTTCGGCGAGGTCGATTACAGCTTTGTCGACGTGTCCTCGGTGGCCGGCGGCACGAACTTCTTACGCAACTCGCTGATCTTCACGCTGCGGAAAGTCTTCTAGGCCCGCCATGGAGGGCACCGCCACGCTCAGCCGACCGCTTCCCGTGCTGCGGCGCGACGGCCGCATCGTCAACGCGCTCTCGGTCGACGTCGAGGATTACTTCCAGGTCGAGGCGCTGGCGCGGGTCGTCGATCGCTCCGAATGGGACGGCATGCCGTCGCGCGTCGAGCGCAATGTCGATCGGCTGCTCGCGCTCTTCGCCGCGACAAAAGTCAAAGCGACGTTCTTCACGCTCGGCTGGGTCGCCGAGCGCCATCCTGCGATGGTGCGCCGCATCGTCGCGCAGGGCCACGAGTTGGCAAGCCACGGCTTCGGCCATCACCGCGCCGACGGGCAGACGCGCGACGAATTCCGCGCCGATGTCCGCCGCAGCAAGGCGCTGCTCGAAGATCTGGGGCAGGCGCCCGTCATCGGCTATCGCGCCGCGACGTTTTCGATCGGCGCGCGCAATCTCTGGGCCTTCGAGGTGCTGGCGGAGGAGGGCTTCGCCTATAGTTCCAGCCTCTACCCGATCGCCCACGACCTCTACGGCATGCCGGACGCGCCGCGTGCACCGTTCCGGCCGGCCAATGCCGACATTCTCGAGATTCCGCTCAGCACCGTGCGCCGGCTCGGCCGCAACTGGCCCTGCGCCGGCGGCGGCTATTTCCGCCTGCTGCCCTATTGGCTGTCGCGCGCCAACATCCGCAGTCTCAATGCTGCCGAGGCTCGCCCGGCCGTGTTCTATATGCATCCCTGGGAAATCGACCCGGCGCAGCCGCACCAGCCCGGCCTGTCGCTAAAATCCCGCTTCCGCCACTACCTAAATTTGACGCGCATGGAGGGCCGATTGGCGCGGCTGGTGGCGGACTTCGCGTGGGATTCGATGAATGCCGTGTTCCGGGGCGCCAAGCGATGAGCGGGACCGGAAAGCTTAGCAAAGGATTCAGCATTCCCTGCCATCAACGGGCGTGGGAGTGACGCGACGTGAAAGATTTGCTGTTCCTCAGCCATCGCTTGCCCTATCCGCCGGATAAGGGCGACAAGATCCGTTCCTGGGAAATTCTCCGTCATTTGGCGGCGCGGAATCGCGTCCATCTCGGCACCTTCGTCGACGACGCCGACGATGCGCGCCATGTGGCGGCGCTCGAAAAGATCTGCGCCACGGTCTGTGCCCTGAAGCTGTCGCCGCGCCAGGCCCGGCTGCGCAGCCTGACCGGCCTGTTTACCGGCGAAGCGCTGAGCGCGCGTTATTTCCGCGACGCGCGGCTCTCCCGCTGGATTCGGGCGACCATCGATGATGTGCGCCCGTCGCGCGCCTTCGTCTTCTGCTCCGCCATGGCGCCCTATGCGATGGACGGCGCGTTCGAGCGCCGAATCATCGACATGGTCGATCTCGATTCCGAGAAGTGGCGGCAATACGCGACGGCGGGAAGCGGCATCATGTCGGCGCTCTACCGGCGCGAAGGCGACAAGCTCCTGCAGCTCGAGCGCCGCGCCGCCGCCGCCTTCGATGCGACGCTGTTCGTGTCGGCCGCCGAGGCGCGGCTCTTCGCGGATCGCGCGCCGGAAATCGGCCCGCGCGCGCAAGTGATGGAGAACGGCGTCGATCTCCAGCGCTTCGATCCGGCGCGCGCCTATCGCAGTCCTTTTCCGCGCGGGCGCCGTGCGCTGGTGTTCACCGGCGCGATGGATTACCGGCCCAATGTCGATGCCGTCTGCTGGTTTGCCGCGGCGGTGATGCCGCTGCTGCGCCGCCACTGGGGCAACCTCGATTTCTGGATCGTCGGTTCTCACCCGACCGCCGAGGTTAGGCGGCTCGGGCGCCAGCCCAACATCCGCGTGACGGGCCGCGTTGCCGATGTCAGGCCCTATCTCTCGCATGCCGATGCCGTCGTGGCGCCGCTCCGCATCGCGCGCGGCATCCAGAACAAGGTGCTCGAAGGCATGGCCATGGCCAAGCCCGTCATCGCCTCGCCGGAGGCGCTTGCCGCTTTCGGCTTTGCGATCGGCGACGAAGTCCTCCAGGCCGCCAATCCCGCCGAATTTGCCGCCGCAATCAAGCGCGCGCTTTCGTCCGAGGGCGCGACGATCGGCGCTCGCGCCCATTCGCGAATCGCCGCCGATTATCGCTGGGAAACGAAGCTCGCCGTGCTTGACGCGCTGTTCGATGGCACGCCGTCGCGTGTTGTGTCCGCGCCGGCAGCGACTTTCGAAATGATGGGGGTACCGTGAGTATTTTCATGCTTTCAGCCGGGCAGCGTCCGTCGCGCCAATGGCAATTCCTCGGCCTGGCGATCGCGGCGGCGGTTATGGTGCTCGGCGCCGTCTTCTGGCGCGAGGTCGCAGGCGCCTGGCGCGTCTGGCTCGCCTCGCCGACCTACAACCACTGCTTTCTCGTCCTGCCGATCGCCCTCTACCTGATCTGGGATCGGCGGCATCTGCTCGCCAATTTGACGCCCCGGCCCGATTTCCGCGCGCTGGCGCTGCTGCCGCTACTCTCCGCCGCGTGGCTGATGGCGGCGGTGCTCGGCGTGCTTGAGCTGCAGCAGCTCCTCCTCCTCACCATGCTCCAGGCGCTGCTGCTGGCCGCGCTCGGTTGGCGGCTCTACGGCCGGATGCTCGGCCCGCTGCTCTATCTCTATCTTTTGGTGCCGAGCGGCGAATTCCTGGTGCCGCATTTGCAGGATGTGACCGCGCGTTTCGCCGTCGACATGCTGCGCCTCTTCCATGTGCCGGTCTATTCCGACGGCATCATGATTTCGATTCCGGAAGGCGATTTTATCGTCGCCGAAGCCTGCGCGGGCTTGCGCTTTCTCATCGCTTCCATCGCCTTCGGCGCCTTCTTCGCCCTCATGGTTTATCGTTCCTGGTGGAAGCGCGCCGCCTTCCTGGCGGCGTCGCTGATCGTGCCGGTCTTCGCCAACGGGATCCGCGCCTTCGGCATCATCTATCTGGCGCATCTGACCGACGACGTCGTCGCGGTCGAGGCTGACCACATCATCTACGGCTGGGGTTTCTTCACGGCGGTGCTGCTGGTCTTGATCGCGATCGGCATGCGTTTTGCCGACAAGCGCGCGCCCGCGCCCGCGCCCGAAATTCCGATGCGGCCGACGCCCGCTGCGGTGCGCGCCCCGGTCGTCGCCGTTGCCATCGGCCTGCTGCTGGCGGCGCTCGGCCCGGCCTATCTCTCGCTGCTCGACAACTCGGCGCCGCTCGACCTGTCGCAGGTGCCGCCGCCTGGTGTGGCCGTGCCCTGGCAGCCGCGCGCTACGACCGATAGCTGGAATCCGGTCATCGTCGCCCCGGACCGCCAATTCCGCGACAGCTTCGACGCCAATGGAATCGTGGTCGAACGCTATGTCGCGCTCTACGACACGCATGGCCGGCACAACAACCTGGTGCGCAGCCAGAACCGCGTCGTCGACGACGATGTCTGGGTGCGATCGGTGTTCAGCGCGCAAGACGTCGCGATCGGCGGCCGCACCGTGCGCGTTGCCGCCGCCGAGCTGCACAGCGGCGATCAGACGCGGCTGCTCTGGTATTTCTACGTCGTCGACGGCGAGATCACCGCCAGCCCGGCGGAGGCCAAGCTGCGCCAGGCGCGCAGCATTCTCGAAGGCCGCAGCTCCGTCGGCGCCTTCATCGCCGTCGCCACCTCGAAGCAGCCGGGCGTTCCGGCGGCGGAAAACCTCGCTCGCTTCCTCGGCGCGATGCAATCGCCCGTCGCCTATATCGCGGCGGTGAAGCGCGCCGCACGCGACGTGGCACCGGCGCCGCATGTCGCGCTTCGGAGCGTTGGCGCGCCGCCTTCGTGAGTTTGGCATGATTCCCCAGGGCATCGCCCGCCGCGTTGCCAAGGGCGCGCTGTGGCTGCTGGCCGCGCGCTGGGGCGTGCGCGTGCTCGGCATCGTCAGCACCATCATGCTGGCGCGGCTGCTGCTGCCGGAGGATTATGGCCTCGTCGGCATGGCGACACTGCTCTATTTCCTCGTCCAATCGGCAAGCGATTTCAGCCTCGACATGGATCTGATCCGTTCCGGCGCGCGCGACCGCGCGCGCTACGACACGGTGTGGACGCTCGAGGTGATGCGCGGCATCGCCAATGCGGCGGTCGTCCTGCTGCTGGCCGTGCCGGCCGCCATCATGCTGCACGAGCCGCGCCTGCCGGCGATCGCCGGCTGTATCGCCGCGATCTCGGCGGTGTCGGGCTTCGCCAATGTCGGCGTCGTCGAGTTCCGCAGCGACCTCAATTTCTCCAAGGAAGGCGTCTACACCGTGCTGGTGAAGCTCGTCTCCTTCGCGGTCGCGGTGCCGGCGGCTTTCATGCTGCGCAATTACTGGGCGCTGGTCGCGGGATTGTCGGCCGGCGCCGCGGCGCGGCTGGCGTTGAGCTACGTCATGCATCCCTATCGCCCGCGCTTTTCGCTGGCGTGCTTCTGCGAGGTTTTCGGCTTCTCCAAATGGCTCTGGTTCTCGAGCCAGCTTTTTTTCGTGCGCACCAAGAGCGACGAGTTGTTCGTCGGGAAATTTGCCGGCATCGAGGCGCTGGGCTTCTATCGCATCGCTCGCGCGGTCGCGGAAATGCCGACTTCCGAGCTGATCACGCCGGTGATGAACGCGATCTTTCCCGGCTTCACGCGCATCTCGGGCGCCGGGCGGAGCCTCGCCGAGGGTTATCTCGCGGTGCTCGGCGGCGGGCTGTGCCTGATGGCGCCGCTGGCCTTCGGCCTGCTGGTGACGGCGGATCTCGTGCTCGATCTCGGCTTCGGCCGCCAATGGGCCGCCGCCGCACCGCTGTTGCGGCTCCTTGCCTTCGCCGGTCCGCTCGAGATGTTCGTCGGCAACGCCTATGCGGTGTTCCTGGCCCTGGGCCGGCCGCATCTCTCGACCTATGCCAGCCTGACCGGCGCCGGCGTGTTTCTGGCGTTGCTCGCCGTGCTGGTGCCGTGGTTCGGCCCGATCGGCGCGGCGCTGGCGCTGATCGGCGCCAGCCTCGCCGGCGGCATCGCCAACCTTTATCTCGCGCAATCGCTGCTGGCGCTGCCCAAGCGCGATCTGTTCGAGGCGCTGTGGCGGCCCGTGGCCGCCGCCGCCTCCATGGCCGCCTTCGTCCAGGCCTTCCGCGGCATCGTTCCGCTGCCGGAGGGCTGGCAGCTCGCCGCCTGCGCGGTGCTCGGCGCGCCGATTTACGTGACGGTGCTGTTCACGCTGTGGGCGACGGGCGGCTACCCCAAGGGCGCCGAGGCGACCATCGCCGCCTATCTCGAGGCACGCTTGCTGCCGCGCCTGCCTTTCCTGCCCAAATGGCTGCTCAGCCTGCGGGCTGCCGCCAAGCCGCCGGCCGCGCGGTAATTCCCGAACCCGCCTTCTTTAGAATTCGCGTCGCGTGAAGGCCGGCTGGCCGGCTGGCTTCGGTGCGGGCCTTGCCGCGGCCTTGGCCCGCCGGGCGTCGAACTTGCCCTTGGCGGCCACTTCGGTTTCCTTGGCGATGTCCTCGGGCTCGCGCATGGCGAAGATGCCGCTGGTCTTGCCGCGGTTGCCGGCCCGGTCGTTGGTCACCAGCCAATGCACCACCATCAGCACGCCGGCGAGTGAGAAGAAGAAAAATACTGTGTCCATTTGTGCCTCTCTCGATGATCCGGCGGCTTAATCCGCGTCGCCCTGCATCGCCATGCCGGGTTGCGGGAGCGCCCGCGCCGGCCCGCGCGGCGCCGCCATGCGCGCGAAGCGCGGCTTCTCGGGCGCCAACTCGGCGATGACGATGCGCCGCGTCGCCGCCAGGATGACGGCGAGGGTGAAGTAGAAGTCCCAATAGGATAGCGACAGGAACGAGCCGCCGACCAGGTAGCCGACGATGGCGACCAGCGACATGTGCCCCAGGTCGTTCGCCCATTTGAGCTGGAGATTCCCCTTGGTGCGCCGGATGATATAGCGGCAATTCTGCAGCGCCGTGACGGCGATCGCGATCCAGAGGGCTAGCGCGATGAAGCCGTTCTCGCCCAGATTCTCGAACCAGATCGAGTGCACGGCGCGCGCCTTGGTGCCCGGCGAATATTCGTCCATGACGTCCTGGGTATAGGGCGCCATGAAGCCGCCGCCGACCAGCGGCCGGGCGACCGCGATGCGCGTCGCCGCTTTCCACATCTCGATGCGGCCTTCGGCCGAGGCGTCTTGCTGATAGGTCGAGATGGTTTGAATGCGCTCGACCCACTGCGCAGGCATGAAGCTGATCGAGAAGGCCAGCATGACAGTGATGACGACCGCCACCACGACCTTGTGCTTCGAGTGCTGCAGCAGAAAGGGCAGCATGGCGATGAGCGCCAGGAACGATCCGCGCGAATACGACGCCAGCACGGACAGCAGGCAAAGGGCCATGGCAATACGCGAGCCGATGCGCAGAAGCTCGTTCTTCGATTGCCGGCCGAGATAATTCATCAGCGGCATGATCACGACCAGCGCGGCGGCGATATGGTTGTTGTCGCCGATGACGGTCGCGGCCGGGCCGTAAATGCGGAAATTGCCGCCGGTCAGCAGCGTGAAGATGCCGCCCTTGATGCCGTAATAGCCGACGGCGATGACCATGATCCAGATGAGCGCGTGGATGCGCACTCGGTTGGTCAGCATCGCCGCGGTGACGAAGACGAAGACGAACGCCTTCACCGTGATCAACCATTTCGGCCATGCCGCGTCCGGCACTAGCGCGAAATAGGTCGCGATCGTGATCATCGCGACATAGGCGAGCATGAGCACAGTAGTGCGATCCATCGGCAGCCGGCGCCGTTCGCACAGCATCCAGCCCGCCAAGCCGGCGATGCCGACGATCAAGGCGAAGGGAATGTTCTCGGCCATGCCCCAGGTCAGGCGCTGGGCGCTGCCGAAGGAGATGTAGGACCACAGGAGCACGCTGACGAAGGGCGAAAAGAACGCCGTGGGCAAAAGCCCGAAGATCAGCATGGCGAGGACAAGTGAGCGCATGTTGGTTCTCTCAGCTCCGGTCCGGAAGCGGCGGGGAATGACGGCAAGGCGCGGGATGGCCGGTCATGCGGGCACCTGCTTGGTGGCGAAGATTCCCAGACGCACGGCGGCGGCGCGCGCGCTCTTCAGGAGATGGCGTTCGGCGCCCGTCGGCTCGCCGCAAAGGCGCCAGGCGGTCAATTGCGCGCCGATATGGGTCGCAGCACCGATCACGCAGATGATCGCACAACGCAGGAGGCCTTCCGGGATATCGCGCGGCTCGGGCCACAGATTGCTCAGCCACATCACGATCGCCGCCATCACCAGGACGCCGAACACGGTGCGCCATGTGCCGCGGACGATATCGCGGAAGGAGATGCCGACCAGCGGAAAGATATTCGCCGACCACAGTACCATGTTGAAGGCGGCGGTTACGGCGAGCGCGACGGCGGCGCCATAGACACCGTAAAACGTCGCGCCCAGCACGATCGCCGGGATGCGCACCGCGAGCGCCACGGTGAAGACGCCGACAAAGCGGCGCTGCCGGTGTGTCACGATGTAGAGATTGTGCGTGAAATGGCCGATGGCGTCGCACAGCGCGTAGAGCGCGCAGAGGCGGACCAGCGGGATGGCGGCGATCCATTTCCAGCCGAAGAACAGATTGACGATGGGCGAGGCCATCAGCGAGATGCCGATTGACATCGGCGCCACCACCGCGAGCGTCAGGAACAATCCGTCGAGCGTCTGGCGGCGGAGCTCGGACATGTCGTCGGCGGCGCGGGATAGACCGGCATACATCGGCTGGCGGATGGGTGCGGCGACCTCGCTTGCCGGCAGCGAGGCGACCTGGTTGGCCACCTGATAGAGCCCGATCGCCGCCGAGCCGGCAACGCGGCCGGTCATGAAGGTCATGATGTTGGCGTCGATCACCCATTGCAAATTCGACACCAGCAGCCATTTCGAGAAATCGAACAAATCGCGCCACGCCGCGAGGCTGAGGCGCGGGCGATAGGGGCTGACGAGATAGCTCATCGCCGTCATCGACAGCCGGGTCGCGGCGATGCCGGCCATCAGCGCCCAGTAGCTGTGGAAGGCGAAGGCCGCGGGCACGCAGACGCAGACGCCGGCGAGCTTGCCGAAGATCTGGTAGCGGAAGAAGCGGTCGAACTGGAAGCGACGCTGGAAATCGACAATGCCGATATTCTCGAAGCCTTGCAGCAGCGCGATGGCGGCGAGAGCGAAGGAGAGATGCACGATGCGCGGATCATCGACGAATTTGGCGAGCAGCGGCGAGATCGCGACCAGCAGCAGCGCCATCACGGCGCCGCGCATGATGCCGAGCGTCCACGCCGTGTCGTAATGGATGCGCTGCGGCTTAGGCATGCGGATGAGGCCCGCCTGGAACGAAAGCTCGCTCAACACATCGAGGATCGAGAGCGCCGCCGTTACCAGCCCGACGATGCCGAAATCGGTCGGCGCCAGCAGGCGCAACAGGATGAGCGAGCTCAACAGCCCCATGAGGCGGAAGGCGATGCGCAGCGCCACCATGAAGATCGCGCCCTTGGCGATCTGCTGGCCGAGCGAAATCTTGGGCACGACGACGGCGATCAGGGGCGCGTCGGTCATCGCCGCATCCCCGCCGCAAGCTGCCGGCCCGCCCCGTCAAAACCCATGGATTCCTCTGCCAAATCCGCCCTTTTTATTAGCCTGAAAGGCTTAATTTTCCGGTTACTTTCTAAAAGTTAACGGGCCGCCGGTTGACGGTCGCTTAACCGGAAATTCGTCGCTCGCTGTCACATTGAAGGCAGGCGCGGCGAGGGATTCCCGCGTCCGGTTTCGTTGGGGGCGGGGAGCCCGGATGGCGCAGCAGGGCAACACGCAAAGCGGGGAAAATCGGCGGATTGCCGGAGCGGAATCGCCGCCCTACCGGCCGCTGGTTTCGATCGTCGTGCCGATGTTTAACGCGGCGTTAACCATCGAGCGCGCGCTGCGCTCGATCGAGGCGCAAAGCTATCCGAATTGGGAAGCGATCTTCATCGACGATGCGAGCGAGGACGAGGGTGCTCGGTACGTCGCCGCCGCAGAGTCGCGCGATCGGCGCATCCGCCTGATCCGTCTCGATCTCAACGGCGGCCCGGCGCGGGCGCGCAATCTCGGTATTTCCGCCTGCCGGGGCGAGCTGGTCGCCTTTCTCGATGCCGACGACGAATGGCTGCCGGAAAAGCTGGCGCGTCAGGTGGCGCCCTTCGGCGCCGATACCGGCCTGTCTCTCGTGGTTGCCGATATGCAGGTGACCGATGTGGCCGGCGCCGCCGGCAGCTCGGTCTACGCGCGCCAAGCCCCGGTGCAGGGCGCGGAAGCTTGGCGCACGCTTCTGGGTTCGTCCTTTGTCGCCACTTCGGTGGCGGTGACGCGTCGCGATCTCCTCGAAAGCGTCGGCGGCTTCGATCCCGATCTCATCGTCGGCGAGGACCAGGATCTGTTCATCCGGCTGGCGCTCGCCGGCCGCGTCCAGGCGCTGGCGGAGCCGCTCGCCATATATCACTGGATGTCGCACAGCTATTCGACCGGCCATGCCGCGCGCCAGGCCCGCGACGTGCTCGCCATGGTCCACCGGCATCTCGACCGGCTGGCTGACAAGCTCTCGCGACGCGAGCGGCGGGACATCCTGGCGCGGCGCTACGAGCGGCTCGGCCGCAACCTGGTCGATGCCGGCGCCTGGCTCGCCGGCATGCAGCTGCTCCTCGGCGCGGCGCTGTCCGGACGCGCACCGTTGTACAACCTATTCCTTCCCCTGCGGCGATTGATGCGTCCGGTGCGGTCGTGATCGCCGAGCCGGACCTCGATCTGCTGCCGGACGATGTGGTGCGCATCCTGGCGCAGCGCGCGATCGACGGCGAATACCCCTACTGGAATTGCCAGGTGACGGGGCCGCTCATCCTGCGTTCGTCGCTGCGGCTGTTCCGCTGCACCGTCGCCGGCCGGGAATCGGCGCTTGCCCTCAAATTCTGTCTCGATGGCAATGGCCGGCCCGACCGCGACATGGCGCGCACGCAATTTACCGCGCTGCAGCGCGTGGCCGCGCATGCTGCGCTCAGCCGCGCTCCGGCCCGCGTCGCGCGCGCCGTCGACCTCATCGACGAGCATGCCTGCGTGGTGATGGAATGGGTCGAGGGCCGCTCGGTTGCGGCGATGCTGGTCAGCCCGATGATTTCCGAGGCAGAGATCGAATTCGGATCGCGCAGCGCCGGCGCGTGGCTCAAATCCTTCCATGCGATGCATCGCCTCGCCGAGCGGCCGACCGATTGCGGCGGCATGCTGGCGCGGCTCGACCACGAGCTGCGCGATACGCCGAAATTGCGTGCCAACCAGAGCTTCGCCAAGGGTGACGACATCCTGCGCCGCACCGCGGTGCGGATCGCGAGCCTGCCGCTGCCGGTGGCGCATCATCACGGAGACTTCAAGGCGGAAAACCTTATCCTTTCCGGCGGCGAACTGGTCGGCCTCGACATCTCGGCGGATTGGGAAGATTCGATCAGCCTCGATCTCGCCAAGTTCATCGGCGATATCGGCTTCCGCTCCTGGCGACCAAGCGGCTGGCTGCTGAGGCGGCGTGGCGACGCCATCGTGTCGAGCTTTCTCGCCGGTTACGGCTTCCGTTTGGAATGGCAGGCGCCGCTGCATTGGGCGCAGCTACACGGCTTGCTGCGTTTTTGGATCGAGGTCGAGCGCGCGCCGTCGTTGCCGATTCGCGAAACCTACGAGCGCTATCGTTTCGAGCAGATCGTGATCGGGATCGCGGATTCGCTCGCGGCCGGCACGCGGTGAGGGATGACATGGACGAGCGCACGCCTTACGCCAACGCACGTTACGGCAAGGAATGGGATCCGACGCGGCATTACCAGAATGCGGATGTCGCGACCGATTATGATCGCGCGCGCTTCTCCAGCGTGGCCGGTCGGCTATTCAACTTTTTCGATAAGCGGGCGCTGCGCCGCGCCCTCGTTGGCCTGCCGCCGGGCAGCCGCATTGCCGATGTGCCGTGCGGCACCGGCCGCCTCGCCGAAGTCTTGCTCGAATCCGGCTTCACCGTGCACGGCATCGACATCTCGTCTGCCATGCTCGACGTCGCGCGGGCGCGGCTCGGCCATTTCGGCGACCGCTTCACCGTCGAGGTGTCCGATATCGGCGCCATGACCGCCGGCCGCCGGCGTTTTCACGCCGTGCTGTCGGCGCGCTTCCTCATGCATTTTCCGCTCGCCGAGCAAGCGGCAATGATCGCCGCGATGGCGGCAACGGCCGATGCGCGCCTGATCCTGACGCAGGGGATCACGACGCCCTTTCAGCGCCTGCGCCGCGCGGTGAAGCGCCGGCTCGGGCTCTTCCAGAATCCGGCAGCCTTCCCGGTTACCAACGCGGAAATGGCTGCCATGCTCGAGGCGGCGGGATGGCGCGAGATCCGGCGCCACCGCGTCCTGCCGGTGCTGAGCGAGGCCACGGTCATCGTCGCGGCGCCGCTTAAACGCTCCTTAAGCATGACGGGCTCTACTGCCGCCATGGGTTCCGACCGATGAGCGCCAATCAGCGATACGCGCCGGATGCCGGCGGCGGGCCCGCGTCCCGCCGGCTGCGGCTGCTCACCTTCACCACGCTTTATCCCAACGCGGCGATGCCGGTGCATGGCATCTTCGTCGAGAACCGGCTGCGTCACCTGGTGGCGGGCGGCAACGCCGAAAGCCGCGTCGTCGCTCCGGTGCCGTGGTTCCCCTCGACGCAGCCGCGCTTTGGCCGCTATGCGCACTTCGCGGCCGTGCCGCGGGATGAGACGCGGCATGGCATCGAGATCGTCCATCCGCGCTATCCCCTGCTGCCGAGGATCGG
This sequence comes from Allostellaceae bacterium, assembly GCA_035648735.1. GTDB lineage: Bacteria > Pseudomonadota > Alphaproteobacteria > ATCC43930 > CGMCC-115725 > REEB95. The sequence goes on along the minus strand of DASRKX010000120.1, from coordinate 43,920 downwards.
CATGAGCCTGGCGCCCCTGCTGCTCTACCGGGCGACCTTGCCGGTGTTGCGCCGGCTTCAGGTCGAGCGCGATTTCGACGTGATCGACGCGCATTATTTCTATCCCGACGGCGTCGCCGCGGTGCTGCTCGGCCGCGCCCTGGGCAAGCCGGTGGTCATTACCGCGCGGGGTAGCGACGTCAATCAGATTCCGCGGCACCTTCTGCCGCGCCGCATGCTCTGTTGGGCAGCCGAACGCGCCGCGGCCATCGTCACCGTCGCCGAAGCGCTCAAGACAGCGCTTGTCGGGCTCGGCGTCGCTCCGGAAAAGATCGTCACGCTGCGCAACGGGGTCGATCTGGCGCTCTTTCGGCCGCTCGATCGCGATGCGGCGCGTATTTCACTTCTGGTTTCGGGCCGTGTGCTGCTCTCGGTCGGGCATCTGATCGAGCGCAAGGGCCATCATCATGTCATCGCGGCGTTGCCCCGACTGCCGGAGACCACCTTGCTCATCGCCGGCACGGGCCCGGAGCACGGCCGGCTCGACACGCTCGCGCGCGAGCTCGGCGTCGCCGGGCGGGTGCGCTTTCTCGGCGCGGTGGCGCACGAAGATTTGCCACGGCTCTACGGCGCCGCCGACGCGTTGATCCTTGCCTCGTCGCGCGAGGGCATCGCCAACGTGCTCTACGAAGCCATGGCCTGCGGCACGCCGGTGGTGGCGTCGCGCGCTTGGGGCAATCCCGAGATCGTCGCCGATCCGGCGGCGGGTGTGCTGATGGATGAATTGAGCGCCGCCGGCGTCGCCGCCGCCGTCGCGCGGTTGTTCCAGGCGCCACCGTCGCGTGCGGCCACGCGCCGCTATGCCGAGGGCTTTGGCTGGGCGGTGACCACTGCCGGCCTGACGCACCTGTTCAACGACATCGTCGCCGCGGCCAATGCCGCGACGACGATCGCGTGAGAGGAGATCCGATGTCGAGCCTGACCCAAAACCCGGTTCACACGCTGTCGCGGCGCGCACCGGCCGCTTCCGCCGCGGCGCCCAAGCCCTTTGCCTTCTTCGGCGAGACGCTGTGGCCGGTCGCCATCCGCCCGGATCTGCCGCCACTGCTGCAGATCATTATCGACACCGAGGAGGAGTTCGACTGGTCGAAGCCGTTCAGCCGCCAATCGACCGGCGTGCTCAACATCGCGCACCAGGAAAAGGCGCAACGCATCTTCGACCGCTACGGCATCAAGCCGACCTATGTCGTCGACTATCCGGTGGCCAGCCGCAGTATCGGCTTCGGTCCACTGCGAGAATTTCTTGCCGATGCACGTTGCGAGATCGGCGCGCATCTGCAGCCCTGGGTCAATCCGCCCTATGTCGAGGACGTCAACGACATCCTCTCCTATCCGGGGAACCTGACGCCGGAGATCGAGCGCGAGAAGCTCACGGTGCTGACCGCGGCCATTGAGCGCAATCTCGGCGTCAAGCCGCTGGTCTACCGTGCCGGTCGCTACGGCATCGGGCCGCGCAGCCTCGGCCTGCTCGATCGCATGGGCTATGAGATCGATGCCAGCGTGCTGCCGGAGATCGACCTGACCCGGCGCCACGGTCCGGATTTCACCGCCTTCGGCATCCATCCTTTCCGCTTCGGCCCGAACGGGCGGCGGCTGGGTATCCCGCTCACCATCGGCCATGTCGGGCTGCTGGGCGATCGCCACCGCGCCCTCTATCCCTGGCTCGACGTCAAATTGGCCGACCGCTTCAAATTCAAGGCGGTTGCGTCGCGCCTGCGGCTGATCGAGCGCATCGGCCTGTCGCCCGAGGGCTACAGCCTGGAAGAGCAGATGCGGCTTGTCCGCAGCCAATTGGCACGCGGCCAGCGCATCTTCAATCTGAGCTATCACAGCCCGTCGCTGATGCCGGGCGGCGCGCCCTATGTGCGCACCGAAGACGATCTGGGGCGCTTCCTCGCGACGCTGGAAGGCTTCCTCGATTTCTTCGCGGGCGAGATCAAGGGCCGCTTCACCACGCCGCTTGAGGTCAAGCGCATGCTCGACATCGATCAGCCGCGCACCGCCGGGCTTCGGCCCATAAAAAAGACCGCGGGCAATTAGGCCCGCGGCTTTTTCCTGATCTCAGAGCGGATTTAGTTCACCCGGCCGCCCAGGCTGCGATAGAGCTCGCTCGCTTGCTGCTTGCCGTCGAACTTCGCGTCGTTGACGACGACCTTTTGCAGGATCTGCTTGGCGCCGGCGCCGTTGCCGGCGCGGCTGAGCGCCGCCGCCAGATGGTATTGAACGGACGGGTTGTCCGGCATGCCGTAGCTCGCCATCCGCAGATGCGGCAGGGCTTGCTGAACGTCGCCTTCGGACAGCAGTACCCAGCCATAGGTATCGGCCACCGCCGGTGAGAGCGGCGAGAGATGGTAGGCGCGTTCCGCCACTTCATGCGCGCGCTGGTCGCCCGAGCGCTGGTAGATCCACGCCAGGTTGTTCAGCACGATCACGTCGTCCGGCGTCTTGGCGAGGATGCGCTCAAGTGCATCCTGTGCCCCGGCGTAATCGCCCGCATTGAGCGTCACGTCGGCGAGCGCGTGGAGCGCCGCCATGTCGTTGGGATGGCCGTTGAGCCAGCTGCGCAGCAGCACCGCACTCTTGGCCGCGTCGCCCGATTGGACGAGGACCATGGCGTGCTGGATGGTGATGTTTTCCGATGGATGCGTGCGCTCGGATTCGGCGAGTAGCGCCAACGCTTCCGCGGGCTTGCCGTCCTTGTTCAGCACCGCCGCCATCCATTGCGTCGCCAGGGAAGGCGGGTCATTGGCGTTGACGAGCTGTCGCGCCAGCGCCGCGGCGCTGTCCTTGCCGGCCACCTTGAACTCGGCATAGACCAACTCCTCGCGATAGAGCGGCACGCTTGGCTCGATCGCGGCCGCGCGCTTCAACTGGGCGCGGGCGCCTGTCCAATCGCCGTTCGCCGCCAGCGCATTGGCGTAGCGGTCGAAGGCGACGGCCGAGCCGGAATTGGAGTCGATGGCGCGATGGTAGGTGGCGATGGCGGCCGCCTTGTCGCCCATCTCCGACTGGATGCCGCCCATCATGTCGAGCACGTCGAAAGTGTTGGCGAATTGCTGCATCAGCGGCCGCATGGTGTCGATCGCCTTGGGCCAGTTCTTCTGTCCGACATAGAGGGCGGCGATCTTGAGGCTGGCGAGCGGCGAGCTGGGATCAAGCGCCGCCGCCTTTTGCAGTTCGCTGACCGCGGCGTCGTAGTTCTGGGTCGCGATCAGAATGTCGGCAAGCGCCACATGCGCGGCGATGTCGGAATTATTGCGTGCCAGCATCATGCGGTAGACATTTGCCGCATCGTCCGGCCGGCCTTCGCCCATATAAACCTGGGCGAGGTTGCGGCCCGCGACAGTGAACTCGGGGTGCTTCTTGTAGAGCGTGCTGAAGATGCCTTCGGCGTTCGCGAGGTTGCCCTGCGACACCCGCACCAGCCCCAGGAGATTGGCCGCCACGAGGTCGTTGGGACGCGCCTGGACGAGTTGCTCGGCGGCACGCGAAGCGGCGTCAAGATGATGGGCCCGCAATTCGGAGATGACCAGCGCCGGTCCGGCGATGGGTGCGCCGCCGTCGCGACCGAACAGATCTTCGAGCTGTTGCAGACCGAGGTCGGTCTGGCCGCTGGAGAAGCGGGTCACCGCCAGTTCGGTGTCGAGTACCATGTCGCTTTTGTTGTCGAGCGCCGTGGCGCGGTCGATCGCCTGCGAGGCCTTGCCGTTGTCGCCGACGGCGACATAGGCGTCCGCGAGCATCGCCCAGGCGGCCGGATCTTTCGGCTGCGCCTGGACAAAGGGCTCGAGCAGCGCCAGCGCCTTCTTCGGCTGGTTCTGCTTCATCGCGATGCTGGCGAGAAGCTTCGCCGCCAGCGTGTTCGGAACGCGGGCGTTGAAGCGCGACAAATTGCTTTCGGCCTGGGCGGTCTGGCCCATCCAATACTGGACGGCGCCGCTCAACAGCATCGCCGCCGGCACGTCGGCCAGCAGATTGTTCGACTTCTCGAGCACGGCGCTCGCCTGCTTCAGGTCGCCGCGGCGCGCATAGATGAGGGCTTGCAGGTACTGGGCTTCGCCGCTGCTCGGATATTCGGCGATGACCGTCTGCACGTCCTTTTGCGCGGCGTCGAGCGCGTTCTTGGCGATTTCCATATTGGCGCGGCCAAGCATGGCCGGCGCATTCTGCGGCTCGCGACGCAGTACGTCGGTATAGGCGGCGATTGCGCCGTCGACATTGCCGTGCCGGCGCATGAACTCCGCCTTCATCAAGATAGCGCGGCTGTTGTGCGGCTCGAGCTGCAACGCCTCGTCGATCTTTTTCTCGGCTTCATCGGGGTGGTTCTGGCGCAGCAGGAGGCGCGACATGCCGAGCTTCGGATTGACCGCGCCCGGCTCCATTTGCTCCGCCTGTTGGATCAGCGGCGCGGCGTCCTGCACCTGATGCAATCCGAGATAGGCCATGCCGCGGAAGAGCCGCACCGCGCTTTCCGACGCCGCCGGCCGGTTGCCGACCGGAATTTCCTTGAGCAACTGAACATATTTGGCCGAGCGCATCAGGCTCTCGGCCAGCAGCGGCGCCACCTTCGCTTCATCGGCGCCGCGGGTCAGCGCGGTGCGCGCCTCGGCCTCGGCGGCGGGGATATTGCCGATCTGTAAATAGATCGCCGCCAGCCGAAGATGGATATCTCCGTTCTGCGGCTGGTTGTGCGCTGCGTTGCGGAGCTCGATGGCGGCGCCCTTCAGATTGCCCTGCTCGATCATTTTCTGCGCCGAATCCGAATAGGATTCGGTGGCGGCGAAGGCCGGCGCCACGGCCAAGGCGCCAAAGGCGGCGAGGAAGGGCAGGGTGCGGCGGATGAATGGCGAATACTTGGTCATGGTCATGCTCCCGGAAGCTGGCGTGCGTGGCGGTTCAATTGACTTCGAGGCCGAGGCCTTCGAGCAGGCCATAGAGGGTCGGCCGACTGATGCCGAGCAGCTTGGCGGCACGCGAAAGATTGCCGCCGCTCTGCGCCAGGGCCATCTGGGTGACGCCGCGTTCGGCGCGTGCACGCGCCTCACGCAGGTCGAGCGAGCCGAAAGGCAGCTCGGCCGGCGCGAGCTCGAGGTCGGCGGCCGAGATGGTAACGCCTTCCGCCATCACCACCGCGCGCTTCACGCGATTTTCGAGTTCGCGCACGTTGCCGCGCCACGGATGCACGGCAATGGCGGTAAGCGCGTCCGATGCGAAGCCCTTGAGCTTGCGGCCGAACTGTTGGTTGAAGCGGTTGATGAAGAAATTGGCGAGCAACACCGGATCGCCTTCGCGCTCGCGCAGCGGCGGCACGGTGACGCGCACCTCGTTGAGGCGGTAGTAGAGATCTTCGCGGAAGCGGCCTGTGCCGATCAAATGATCGAGATCCTGGTTGGTGGCGCAGACGATGCGCACGTCGACCTGGATCGGGCGGTGACCGCCGACGCGTTCGACGACCTGGTCCTGCAGGAAGCGCAGCAGCTTCACCTGCATGGGGAGGGGCACGTCCCCGATTTCATCGAGAAAGAGGGTGCCGCCGCTGGCGCTTTCGATCTTGCCGATGGTCTGCTTGATGGCGCCGGTGAAGGCGCCTTTTTCGTGCCCGAAGAGCTCGCTTTCCAGCAGGGTCTCGGGGATTGCCGCGCAGTTGATGGCGACGAAAGGCTTCTTGACGCGCGGGCTCATGCGATGGACGGCCTGCGCCAGCACTTCCTTGCCGGTGCCGCTTTCGCCGAGCAGGAGGACTGCGACATCCGTGGGCGCGATCTTCTCGATCATGCGCAAGACGCGGGTCATCTGCGGGCTCGAGGCGACGATGCCGTCGACCGGCGAACGCGGTGCCAGCTCCTGCAGGCGGCGATTCTCCGCCTCGAGCGCGTGCAGCTTGGCGGCACGCTGGATCATCAGCTTGAGCAGGTCGAGATCGACCGGCTTCTGATGGAAATCATAAGCGCCGAGCTGGACGGCGCGCAGTGCCACGTCGCGGCTTTCGTTGCCGGTGGCGATGATGATCTTGGTCTCGGGCGCCATGGCGAGGATGCTCTCGAGCGCGGCCATGCCTTCGCCCGCGCCGTCGGCGTCGGGCGGCAGGCCCAGATCGAGCACGACGACCTGCGGCCGGACGCGCCGGAACTCGGCGATCGCATCCTCGCGATTGCCGGCGAAGGCAGTCTCGAAATCGGCGAGCGCCCATTTGAACTGGCGCGCGATGCCGTCATCGTCCTCAACGATAAGAACGGAGATTTTGCTGTCTTTCATGGTGCTATGCCGCCGAGGAGACGGCTCCTTCGCTCGCTAGAGGGAGAACGATGCGCATGGTGGTGCCGGCGCCGGGCTGGCTTACGACGTCAAGTTCACCGCCGGCGGCGCGGATGAGCTCACGGGTCTGATAGGCGCCGATGCCGTAGCCGCCATCCTTGGTGGTGCGGAACGGCCGGAACAGTTCCCGGTGGATAAACTCGGGCGCCATGCCGGGGCCCTGATCGACGATTTCGATGATGCATTTGCCGTCGGCGACGCGGTTGCCGACGGTGACGGCTGCGCCGTCGGGCGAGGCCTCGATGGCGTTGCTGACGAGATGGCTGAGCGCCGAACGCAGATCGTCGGCGGCGATGGCGACGCGCGCTTCCGACGCCTCGAGACGCGTCTGGATGGCGATGCCGCCGTTCTTATGCGCGCCGACCACTTCGGCGATGAGCAGCGCCGCGCTGCTGATGGTGGGCGCCGGCGCGTCGCCGCTCGCCTTCAGCTGGGTCAGCAGCCGGTTCATGCGCGTGACCGAGCTCTCGATGGTGCGGAAGGCGTCGGCACGGAATTCGGGATTGTCGCCGAAGCGTCGCGCGTTGACGGCAACGAGGCGAAGCTGACTGGCGAGGTTCTTGAGGTCGTGGCCGACGAAGGCGAAGCGCCTGGCATATTCCTCGAATCCCCTTGCGTCCGCCAGCTCCTGCGCGGCGCGCTCCTCGCAGATATAGCTCGCCGCCTGGCGCGATACGGCGCGCAGCAGCTCATAGCTTTCCCAATTGAGGTCGAGCGGCGCGCGTGGCCGGCTCAACGTGATGAAGCCGATCATCGTCGCGCGATGCATGAGCGGCACGGCGAGCCAGAAATCCGCGGCTTCGCGCCAGGGCGGTGCGGCGCTGCCGCTGTCGAGTTCCTGGATCCAACCACCGCCCCGAAAACCCCGCACGAAATCGCCATCGGCCGGCTCGGCAAGCCCCGCCGGCAGCCGCATGTCGAAGAATGCCGCGGGGCGATAACCGCTGCCGTCGCTCAGCCACAGCGCGCCGCGCGGCGAATCGACGATGTTGGCGACGGCGTGGATGACGCGCTGGCGCAGATCGGCGCGATCGCCGCGCTCCGACAGGATGTCGATGAAGTTCATCCACTCGAGGCGGTAGTCGTAGCGCAGCGAGAAGAAATTGCGCGAAATGAGATAGTTGAGCCGTGCCTTGATGCCGCCCGAGGACAGTACTAAGGCAAGCACGAGCACCGCGCCGAAGAGCGAGATGACTTGCGCTGCCGGGCCCCAGGCGCCGCCGGCCTCGTGCATCACCGCGCCCAGCGTTGCGACCGCGAGCAGGAAGATGCCGCTGACGACGAGCGTGAAGGTGTGAAATACCACCTGGCGGGAGATGTGGATGTCGATGCGCCAATCGCGGTTGCGCGCCAGCGTCAGCGCCAGAAAGGGCGCGGCAAGGCAGGCGGCGGCCGGCCGGGCCTCGGCGAAGAGCGGGTTGACGTGGCCGATCAGCAGGGCGTTGGCATAGAGGAAGAGCTGATAGGCGAAGAAGCTGCCGATCCCGATGCACAGCGGCACGACGTTCCACAGCCGTTTGTGCTCGGTGTTGCGGTAGAGATTCTCGACCAGCAGCAAGCCGGCCACGGCGATGCCCTCGCGTGCGATGATCTGCGAGGTGGCGAGCGTCCCGGCAGCGGTAAGACGGAGCAAATCGTCGGCGAGAACGCAGGCGCCGGCAATGGCGCCGGCGATGACCGCAATGCGCCGCAGCCCCGGCAGGGCCGCATCGCGGCCCTGCGGCCGCAACAGCATCTCGAGCAGCGCCAGCCAGATCAGGCCCTGCGCGGTTTCCAGCACCGGCAAGAGGCTGGGCAGTGCGTCGCTCCAGGCGGTCGCGAGCGCCCAGGCTGCGGTGACGGCCGATGCGGCGAGGACGAAGCGGCCCTCGCGCGTGACCTTGCCGCGCGCCAGCGTGAACAGGAAAAGCGCGGCGAACGCTCCGGCACAGATCAGCGATGCGGTGAAGGCGAAGCCCATGGTCAGCGCGCACCCTCATGGAACAGGATGACGCGTACGGTCTGGATCAGGATCACGAGATCCAGGAACAGCGTGCGGTTCTTCACGTAATAGAGATCGTAGGCGAGCTTCTGCCGCGCATCGTCGAGCGAGGCGCCGTAGGAGTAGTTGACCTGCGCCCAGCCGGTGATGCCCGGCTTCACGGCATGACGCTCGCGGTAGAACGGGATCTGCGCGCCGAGCTGGTCGACGAAATACGGCCGCTCGGGCCGCGGGCCGACGAAGCTCATATCGCCGCGCAGCACGTTGAGGAGCTGCGGCAGCTCGTCGATGCGGTATTTGCGGAGGATGTTGCCGATCCGGGTAATGCGCGGATCGGCATCGACCGCCCATTGCGGCGCGCCGCCGGTCTCGGCGTCCTGCCGCATCGAACGGAATTTGAACAACGTGAAGGGCCGGCCGTGATAGCCGACGCGCTCCTGGCGATAGACCGCCGGGCCGCGGCTCTCAAGCTTGATGGCGATCGCGGCGAGGCCGATCACCGGCAGCGTCACGCTCAGCAGGATCAGGCTGCACAGGACGTCGAAGATGCGCTTGGTAATGTGGATGATGCGGCCCTGGCGAAAGCCGTCGGAATAGATCAGCCAGCTCGGTTGCAGCGCCTCGACCTCGACGCGGCCGTTCTCGCGCTCCCAGAAAGTCAGGTAATCGACGACGTTGATGCCGTCGAGCTTGCAATGGAGGAGCTGCGTCACCGGCATGCCGCGCCGCTCGTCGGTAGCGACGACGATTTCCTTGGCGCCGAGCTGCTTGGCCAGCTTGGACAGCGCGCGGTCGTCGCTGGTCTGGTCGAGGTCGCAGGCCTCGGTCGGGATGAGATGCGGGTCCGGTCCGATATGGACGAAGGCCTTGGGCACGAAGTAGCGGTTCTCGTGCCTTGTCGCGAGGTCGGCGATGCGTGCGGCGCGCACGCCGGTGCCGAGCACGACCACCTGGCGGCGGAACATCTCGGAATCGGAAAAGTGCAGAAAGGTCATGCGGGTCAGGATCACGCAGCCCATCCAGGCGGCCGACGCCTTGAGGCAGAGCGCGTGCCAGGAACCGGCAAGGCCGCCCAGCATGTCGCCGGTGAAGAACAGACCGGCGATCGCCGCCGCCGGCACGACCATGGCGAGCGCGACCAGCGCCTTGGTGACCATCAGGCGGGAATCGAGGAAGACTTCGTAATTATAGAGCCCGACGGCGCCCATCGTCGCGGTGGCGAGGACCGACATGCCGAGCGAGAACTGGACCGAGGAGGCGGCAACGTGGAAGCGGGTGAGGGCGAAGGCCTCGCCCGGCGCGGTCGCGGCGTAGAGCGCCAGCGACATCAGCAGGATTTCACAAAGGCCGACCAGGATCGCGGGTACCGGCACGAAATGCCCGAAAATGCGCAGCATGCTCCCCACCGTCTCGTTACCGAAGGACAGGAGCGTGCTGTTCTGGCTTGCCCGATCTGTCAAAGCCGCCGACTTCGAGGCGGCTCCGCTGTCAAGGTTGTACCGTAATCGCAAAGAGTTTCCAATATACAAATGAGTAATAATGCAAAATGTTTTTCGAATTATGTAATAAACTAGAATAAAGAAGAAGAAATCGCCGATAGAATTATCGATTTAATCTAATAAATGGTTGATGGTGAATTAATTCGAGGAGGAAGACGGTTAACGCCGGCGCGAGGACCGCGCGGTTAACCGCGTTCCACCGGCCGTATACACGGGATATTTTTTCACGCGCGCTTTCGACTGCGGCAGGATTGTCGGCATGTGCCGCGCCCAGGTGACGCCACGCGCGGGCAGCGCGAAATTGCCGCCTATTTACTCTACGGGCGGCCGGCGGCGACGGTTAACGAATGAAAGCCTGTCAAGAATCGTGACAGCGGTCGGTGTTCGGTCAGGCGAGCTTCGCCAACTCCCGTAGCACCGCATCGCCCATCTCAATCGTCGCGATCCGCTTCATGCTCGCCTGCATGATGTCGCCGGTGCGCAAGCCTTGGCCCAGCGTGTTCTCGACCGCGCGCTCGACCAGCTTGGCTTCGGCGTCCAGGTCGAAGGAATAGCGCAGCATCATGGCGAGGGAGAGGATGGACGCTAACGGGTTGGCGAGGTTCTTGCCGGCGATGTCGGGCGCTGAGCCGTGTACCGGCTCATAGAGCGCCTTGCGTACCCCGCTTTTGTCGGGCGCGCCCAGGGACGCCGAGGGCAGCATGCCGAGCGAGCCGGTCAGCATCGCGGCGCAGTCGGAGAGGATATCTCCGAACAAATTGTCGGTGACGATGACGTCGAACTGCTTCGGGTTGCGCACCAGCTGCATGGCGCAATTGTCGGCGTACATATGCGAGAGATCGATGTCCTTGAATTCGGTATCGTGCAGCTTCTGGACTTCCTCGCGCCACAGCACGCCCGATTCCATGACGTTGGCCTTCTCGACCGAGCAGAGCCGCCGCTTGCGCTTGCGCGCCAGCTCGAAGGCGATTCGCGCGACGCGCACGATCTCGGCGGTCGTATAGACCTGGGTGTTGACGCCCTTGCGGCTGCCGTCGGGTAGGTTGGTAATGCCGCGCGGCTCGCCGAAATAGACTCCGCCCGTGAGCTCGCGGATGATGAGCATGTCGAGGCCTTCGACCACTTCGTGCTTCAGGGTCGAGGCGCCGACCAGCGCGTCGAAGACGAAGGCCGGGCGCAGATTGGCGAAGAGTTCCATGTCCTTGCGCAGACGCAGCAGGCCGCGTTCGGGCTTCTGGGAAAACGGCAGGCTGTCCCATTTCGGGCCGCCGACCGCGCCCAACAGCACGGCGTCCGATTCCATGGCGATCCGCATGGTGGCGTCGGTCACCGGCGTGCCTTCCTTATCGATGGCGGCGCCGCCGACCAGCCCTTCCTTCACATCGAAGGAGGCAATGCGCTTCTTGTCGAAATATTCCAGGATGCGCGCCGCCTGATGCGTCACTTCCGGCCCGATCCCGTCGCCGGGCAGGAGCAGAACTTTCTTGTTCGACGGCATGTTTTCCCTCGTGAAAGCCGTTTATCGCCTCAGCGCCAGGGCTGGCTCTGCTGGCGGTTGTCCTCGAAGCGCGAAATGGCGCTTTCCTTTTTCATGGTCAGGCCGATGTCGTCGAGGCCCTCAAGTAGGCAGTTCTTCTGGAAGGCGTCGATCTCGAAGCGCACCCTCTGGCCGTCGGGCCGGGTGACGGTCTGGCTGGCGAGATCGATGGTCAGCCGCGCATTGGCGCCCTTGCGCGCGTCTTCCATCAGCTCGGCGCAGATCTCGGCCGGCAGCCGGATCGGCAGGATGCCGTTCTTGAGGCTGTTGTTGTGGAAGATGTCGGCGAAGCTCGGCGCGATCACGGCGCGGATGCCGAAATCGAGAAGCGCCCAGGGCGCGTGCTCGCGCGACGAGCCGCAGCCGAAATTCTCGCCGGCGATCAGGATCTCCGCCTTGCGGTAGGCCGGCTGGTTGAGGACGAAGTCGGGTTTCTCCGAGCCGTCGGGGTTATACCGAAGCTCGTCGAAAAGCGCCTTGCCGAGACCGCTGCGCTCGATCGTCTTGAGATACTGCTTCGGGATGATCTTGTCGGTATCGATGTTGATCATCGGCAAGGGTGCCGCGACGCCGGTGAGGGTGGTGAATTTCTGCATGCCGGGCTCCCTCAGCGAAACTCGCGCAAATCGGTGAGCCGGCCGGTCACTGCGGCGGCGGCGGCCATCGCCGGGCTCATCAGATGCGTGCGGCCGCCGCGACCTTGGCGGCCCTCGAAATTGCGGTTGGAGGTCGAGGCGCAGCGCTCGCCCGGCTCGAGCCGGTCGGCGTTCATGGCGAGGCACATGGAGCAACCTGCCTCGCGCCATTCGAAACCGGCGTCGAGGAAGATGCGGTCGAGGCCTTCCTCTTCCGCCTGATGCTTCACCAGGCCCGAGCCCGGCACGATGATCGCGTCGACGCCCGCCGCCACCTTGCGGCCCTTGGCGATTGCGGCGGCGGCGCGCAGATCCTCGATCCGCGCATTGGTGCAGGAACCGATAAACACCTTCTGCACCGTCACGTCGGTCAGCTTGGTGCCGGGCGTCAGCCCCATATAGGCGAGGGAGCGTTCCATCGCCTCGCGCTTGCCGGCATCGCCGATGCGCGCCGGATCGGGCACCACGCCGGTGATGGGCAGCACGTCCTCGGGGCTGGTGCCCCAGGTCACCTGCGGCGCGATGCTCGCAGCGTCGAGCTTCACCACCGTGTCGTATTGCGCGCCGGGGTCCGAGGGCAGTGTCCGCCAAAAGGCCACCGCCTGCTCCCAGGCGGCACCCTTGGGCGCATGCGGCCGGCCCTTCACGTATTCGAAGGTGGTTTCGTCCGGCGCGATCAGGCCGGCGCGCGCGCCCGCCTCGATCGACATGTTGCACACCGTCATGCGGCCTTCCATCGACAGGCCGCGAATGGTGCTGCCGGCATATTCGATGACGTGGCCGGTGCCGCCGGCGGTGCCGATCTTGCCGATGACCGCGAGAACCAGATCCTTGGCGGTGACGCCCTTCGGCAAATCGCCATCGACCTGCACCAGCATGTTCTTGGCGCGGCGCTGGATCAGCGTTTGCGTGGCTAGCACATGCTCCACCTCGGAGGTGCCGATGCCGAAGGCGAGCGCGCCGAAGGCGCCATGCGTCGCGGTATGGCTATCGCCGCAGACGATGGTCATGCCCGGCTGGGTCATGCCCTGCTCGGGGCCGATGATGTGGACGATGCCCTGGCGGATGTCGTCGATCGCGAAATAAGGAATCTCGAATTCGCGCACGTTGCGCTCGAGCGTCTCGATCTGCAGGCGCGATTCTGGATCCTCGATGCCGCGCGACCGGTCGGTCGTCGGCACGTTGTGGTCGGCGACGGCGATGGTCGCCCCCGGCCGCCGCACGCGACGGCCCGATAGCCGCAACCCCTCGAAGGCCTGCGGGCTCGTCACCTCATGGACGAGGTGACGGTCGACGTAGAGGAGGCAGGTGCCGTCGGGCTGCTGGTCGACGAGATGGCTGTCCCAGATCTTGTCGAAGATCGTCCGTGCCTTGGCCATGAAGCGCTCCGGTTGCTACTTGCGCGGCGCGTTCTGCGGCACCGGTTCGTCGCCGCCCGCCGCGGGCGTGCCGCCCTTTGCCGCCGCCGCCTCGGGCGTTTCGATCGCCAGCTCGGCGGAAGGTGTCGGCGCAGTCGTGGGCGCCACCGCGCCGAGGCCGCGCTTGTCGAGATGCTGCCGCTCGCGCTCGTCGATGCGGGCCGCCTTGCCGGTCAGGCCGCGCAGGAAATAGAGCTTGGCACGGCGCACGGCGCCGCGACGCACCACCTCGATCTCGGCGATGCGCGGCGAATAGAGCGGGAAGACGCGTTCGACGCCCTCGCCGTAGGAGATCTTGCGCAGCGTGAAGTTGGAATTGACGCCCGAGTTCTTGCGCGCGATGCACACGCCTTCGAAGGCCTGGATGCGTTCGCGCTCGCCCTCGATCACCTTGATGCTAACCTTGAGCGTGTCGCCGGGCCGGAATTCCGGTACGGCGCGGCCGGCGAGAAGCTTCTTCACGCCTTCCTTGTCGAGCATCTGCATCACGTCCATGACTCTCTCCTAGTGCCGGTCTCGCCCGCGGGCAAGATAGCGTTCCCATAAATCCGGACGACGCGCCTGCGTCGCCGCTTCCGCCTTGGCCTTGCGCCATTGGCGGATCATCTCGTGATGACCGGAGACCAGAATCTCCGGCACCGGTCGGCCCTGCCACTCTTGCGGCCGGGTATAGTGGGGATATTCGAGCAATCCCCCGGCGAAACTCTCTTCTTCGACCGACGCCGCATCGCCGATGACGCCCGGCAGCAGTCGCACGCAAGAATCGATCAGCGCGATCGCCGCCGGCTCGCCGCCCGACAGGACGAAATCGCCGAGGCTCAGCTCCTCGATGTGCTGCGCCTCGATGACCCGCTCGTCGATGCCTTCGAAGCGGCCGCAGAGCAGCCGCACGCCGGGGCCGGCCGCGATCTCCCTGGCGCGAATCTGGTCGAGCGGCCGGCCGCGCGGCGACAACAGAATGAGCGGACCGGGTTGTGCCGTCCCCGCGATCGCGGCATCGACGACGTCGGGCCTGAGCACCATGCCGGGCCCGCCGCCGAACGGCGCATCGTCGACGGAGCGGTGTTTATCGCGCGCGAAGTCTCGGATGTCCACCGTTTCCAGGCGCCACAGCCCGTCGCTCAGCGCCTTGCCGGCCAACGAATAGCCCAGCGGGCCGGGGAACATTTCCGGGAAGAGCGTCAGCACAGTGGCGGTCCATACGGCGCTCATCGGGCGCCGCCTTTCTTCGCCGGCTTTGCCGCGTCGAGCAGCCCCGCCGGGGGTGCCACGACGAGACGGCCGGCGCCCAGGTCGACCGACGGCACCGTGGCGCGGGTGAACGGCACGATCACGCTGGCTTGTCCCGCTCGCTCGATCTCGATGCTCGGGCCGCCGCCGTAATCATGCACGGCACTGACCCGGCCGAAGGCGCTGCCGTCCGCGAGCAATGCCTCGAGCCCGATCAGATCGTGCTGATAGAACTCCTCCTCGGCGGGCGGCGGCAGCTTGGCGCGCGCGACATAGAGCTTTTCGCCCTTGAGGCGTTCGGCGGCGTTGCGATCCTCGATGCCCTTGATGCGGGCGATGAGCGCGCCGCGCGACGCGCCCACGAGATCGATCTCGAAGGAGCGCTTGCCCAGCTCGTCTTCCAAGGGCCCATAGGCGACGATCGCCTGGGGCTCGGCGGTGTAACTCTTGAGACGCACCAATCCCCTGACGCCATGCACGCCGGCAATGGCGCCGAGACAGATCCGGGTTAATGGTGCGGCGTTCACGCGCGGGCTTTCGTTCAGGCGGCCGGGGCGGCCGGCTTCTCTTCAGCCGGCGTCGCGGGCGCGGTCTTGGCGGGTGCGGCCTTCGCGGGCGGCGCATCCGCCGCCGGGGCTTCGCCTTCGGCGCTCTTCGCGCCTTGAAGCTTGCGGCGTTCGGCGCGCGGCATCGATTTCAGCGGCGTTTCGCGGATCGCCGGCTTTTCGGCCAGGCCGACCGTGGACAGGATATGGGTCACGCGCTCGGACGGTAGCGCGCCCATCTTGAGCCAATGCTGGATGCGTTCCGTCTTGAGGACGATGCGGTCCTTGTGGCTCTTCTCGAGCATCGGATTATAGGTGCCGACCTTCTCGAGGAAGCGGCCGTCGCGCGGGCTGCGCGATTCCGCCACCACGATCGAATAGAAGGGGCGCTTCTTCGCACCGCCGCGGGAAAGCCTGATCTTGAGTGCCATTGTGGTCCCTTCGCTGTGAAAACCGAATTCAGTGACGCATGCCGCCGCCGGGCAGCAATGCCGAGATGCCTTGGCGCGCCAGGCCCTTCTTGCCGAGCTTGCCCATGCGCTTCATCATTTGCGCCATATCCATGTACTGCTTGATGAGGCGGTTGATCTCGGGCACCGAGGTACCCGAGCCGGCGGCGACGCGTTGCCGCCGCGAGGCGTTGAGGAGCTTCGGGTTGCGCCGCTCCGCCTTGGTCATCGACGATAGGATCGCTTCCTGCCGCTTGATGACGGTCTCGTCGATGCGCGCCTCGTCGAGCTGCTTCTTGACCTTCGCGATGCCGGGCAGGTGGCCGAGAATGCCGCCCATGCCGCCCATTTTCTTCAATTGTTTGAGCTGCGACGCGAGATCGTCGAGATCGAAGCTGCCCTTTTCCATCTTGCGGGCCAGCGCCTCGGCTTCCTCGCGATCGACATTTTCGGCCGCCTTTTCCACCAGGCCGACGACATCGCCCATGCCGAGGATGCGCGAGGCGATGCGCTCGGCGTGAAACGGCTCGAGCGCGTCCATCCTCTCGCCGGTGCCGAGCAGCTTGATCGGCTTGCCGGTGATGGCGCGCATCGAGAGCGCGGCACCGCCGCGCGCATCGCCGTCGATCCGCGTCAGCACGATGCCGGTGATTGCCAGGCGCTCGCTGAACGCCTTGCCGACATTGACGGCGTCCTGGCCTGACAGGGAGTCCACGACAAGGAGCGTTTCGGTTGGCTGCGCTGCCTGATGCACGGATGCCACCTCCTGCATGAGAGGCTCGTCGACATGGAGGCGTCCGGCGGTATCGAGGATGACGCAATCGAAGCCCTCGCGCCTGCCCTGGTCGAGCGCGCGTTTGGCGATGGCCACCGGCCGTTCGCCGGCGACGATCGGCAGCGACGCGACGCCGATCTGGCTGGCGAGGGTGGCGAGCTGTTCCTGCGCCGCGGGCCGCGCCACGTCGAGCGAGGCGAGCAGAACCTTTTTCTTTTCACGCTCCTTCAGCAGCCGCGCGAGCTTGGCGGCGGTCGTCGTCTTGCCAGAGCCCTGCAAGCCGACCAGCATCAGCGCTACCGGCGGCACGGCGTTGAGATTGAGCGCGCCGTCGCCGGCGCCGCCGAGCGTCACCACCAGATGGTCGTGGACGATCTTCACCACCATCTGGCCGGGGGTCACCGAGCGCAGCACTTCCTGGCCGACCGCCTGTTCGCGCACGCCGTTGACGAAATCCTTCACCACCGGCAGCGCCACGTCGGCCTCGATCAGCGCCACGCGGATCTCGCGCAGCGCCGAATTGACGTCTTCCTCGGTCAGCGCGCCCTTGCGCTTCAACCGGTCGAAGATGTCGCCGAGACGCGAGCCCAAGCCGTCGAACAAAGATTTCTCCCAAACGCCAAAACCGAACGGGCCAGTGCGCGCAACGCGCGGACTGGCCTCCCCCTCTGGGGGCAACAAGGTCTAACTCCCTTGAAGTAGGCCGGAAACTAAGCCCTGAGGGTCGTTTCTGTCAATGAAGGCGGCCGCCCTTCCTTTATTTACACCCTGCGGGGGGACGCCTATATCCCTGGCCATGCGCGGCATTCCCTTCATCAAGATGCATGGGCTCGGCAACGATTTCGTCGTGATCGATGCGCGGGCCAAGCCGTTGGCACTCGACGACAAATCGGCTGCGGCGATCGCGGCGCGCCACACCGGCATCGGCGCCGACCAGCTCATCGTCATCGAACAGCCGCACAGCGCCCCCGCCGCCGCCTTCATGCGCATCCGCAACGCCGATGGCGGCGAGGTCGAGGCTTGCGGCAATGCGGCCCGCTGCGTCGCCGATCTGC
Organism: Allostellaceae bacterium; assembly: GCA_035648735.1. GTDB lineage: Bacteria > Pseudomonadota > Alphaproteobacteria > ATCC43930 > CGMCC-115725 > REEB95. Next base: position 26,442 of record DASRKX010000120.1, on the reverse strand, counting down.
TCATGCGCGAGACGGGTGCTTCCAGCGTCACGCTCGAAACCGCCGCCGGCATGCTGGCGGCGCACACCGCGGGCAAGAACCGCGTCACGGTCGACATGGGCAAGCCGCGCTGGGGCTGGCGCGACATTCCGCTGGCGCGGGAGTGCGATACCGATCATCTGCCGCTGGCGCTGGATCCGCTCAAGGACGCGGCCGCCACCAGCATGGGCAATCCGCATGCGACGTTCTTCGTGCCCGACATCGCTGCGATCGACATTAGAGTACTCGGACCCAAGCTCGAGCACGACCCGCTCTTTCCGCAGCGCGCCAATATCGGCGTGGCGCAGATCCTGGCGCGCGACACGATCCGGCTGCGCGTCTGGGAGCGCGGCGCCGGTCTGACCCCCGCCTGCGGCACCGGCGCCTGTGCGGCGCTGGTGGCGGCGAGCCGCCGCGGCCTGGCCGGCCGCCGGGCGGATGTCATCGCCGATGGCGGCACGCTCGGCATCGAATGGCGTGACGACGATCGCGTGACGATGACCGGTCCGGTGGCGGTGAGCTTCACCGGCGAGATCGATCCGTCGCTGCTGGCGGGCTGAGCCATGGCGGCACCTCGCATCGTCACCTTCGGTTGCCGCCTCAACGCCTTTGAATCCGAAGTCATGCGCGGCCATGCCGTCGCGGCCGGGCTCGACGACGCGATCATCGTCAACACCTGCGCCGTGACGGGCGAGGCCGAGCGCCAGGCGCGGCAGGCGATCCGCCGCGCGCGGCGCGAGAATCCGAAGGCGACGCTCATCGTCACCGGCTGCGCGGCGCAGATCGACCCGGCGCGTTACGCCGCCATGCCGGAGATCGACCGCGTGCTCGGCAATGCCGAGAAGCTCGACGCCGCCGCGTGGCGCGGCAATGCGCGTCTTGCCGTCGGCGACATCATGACCTTGAAGCAGACGGCGTCGCATCTGGTCGACGGCTTCGATCCGAATCATGCCGGGCGGGCCCGCGCCTTCCTCGAAGTTCAGCAAGGCTGCGATCACCGCTGCACCTTCTGCGTCATTCCCCTCGGTCGCGGCAACAGCCGCTCGGTGCCGGCGGGAGATGTCGTCACCGCGGCCCGCCACCTCGTGGCGCAGGGCTATGGCGAGATCGTGCTGACCGGCGTCGATCTCACCGCCTATGGCGGCGATCTGCCGGGCCGGCCGAATCTCGGATCGCTCTGCGCCCGCCTGCTGGCGCTGGTGCCCGAACTCCAGCGGCTGCGGCTCTCCTCGCTCGACCCGGTGGAGATCGACCATACCCTCTGGCGTCTTCTTGCCGAAGAGTCCCGGCTGATGCCGCATCTCCATCTCTCGCTCCAGGCCGGTGACGATCTGATCCTGAAGCGGATGAAGCGGCGCCACAGCCGTGCCGATGCGCTCGCCGCCTGCGCGCGCGCGCGGAATTTGCGTCCCGGCGTGGCGCTCGGCGCCGATCTCATCGCCGGCTTCCCGACCGAGGACGAAGCGATGTTCGCCAACACGCTGGCGCTGGTCGAGGACGCAGGCCTCGACTACCTGCACGTCTTTCCGTTCAGCGCCCGGCCGCGAACCCCGGCCGCCCGCATGCCGGCGCTGCCGCGCGCGGCGGTGAAGGAGCGGGCCGCGCGGCTGCGCGACGCGGGTACTGTGGCGTTGCGCCAAGCCCTGGCCGCGCGCGTCGGGACCGTCGCTTCGGTCCTCGTCGAGAAGCCCGGCTTCGGCCGCAGCGAGCATTACGCGTCGGTCGCCTTTGCCGGCGATCACCAGGCGGGCGCGATCGCGCGGCTCCGTCTCACCGGCGTCGACGGCAATCGGTTGCAGGGCGCTGCGGCATGAACGGCTTACTGGCGCGCCTCAAGACCGGTTTGGCGCGCTCGTCGCGCAATCTGACCGACGGCATCGCCGGCGTGTTGACGCGCCGCAAGCTCGACGACGCCACGCTGGAGGAATTGGAAGAACTCCTCATCGCCGCCGATCTCGGCACGCGGCTTTCGGCGCAGGTGGTCGAGCGCCTGCGCCAAACGCGCTTCGATAAGGCTTCGAGCGGCGAGGAGATTCGCGGCGTGCTGGCCGAGGAGATCGGCCGCACCCTGGCGCCGGTCGAGGCGCCGATCGATTTTACCGGCGCGGTCAGGCCCTTCGTCATTCTGGTCGTCGGCGTCAATGGCGGCGGCAAGACGACGACCATCGGCAAGCTGGCGCAGCGCTTCCGCGGCGAGGGGAAAGCGGTGACGCTCGCCGCCTGCGATACGTTCCGCGCCGCCGCCGTCGAGCAGCTCGAGATCTGGGGCGCGCGCGTCGGCGCGCCGGTGATCGCCGGACCGCCCGATGCCGATCCGGCGGGCTTGGCTTTCGACGCGCTGGCGGCTGCGCGCAAGAGCGGCGCCGATCTGCTGCTCGTCGATACGGCGGGGCGGCTGCACAACAAGGCGCATCTCATGGCCGAGTTGGAGAAGATCGTGCGCGTGCTGAAAAAGGCCGACGCGACGGCGCCGCATGCGGTGCTGCTGGTGCTCGACGCGACAATCGGCCAGAACGCGCTCAGCCAGGCGCAATCCTTCCGCGACATCGTCGGCGTCACCGGCTTGGTGATGACCAAGCTCGACGGCACCGCCAAGGGCGGCGTGCTGGTGCCCTTGGCCGAAGCGTTCAAGCTGCCGGTGCATTTCATCGGCATCGGCGAGGGCGCCGACGATCTCCGGTCCTTCGTCGCCGTTGATTTCGCGCGCAGCCTAGCCGGGCTCGATTAGGCGCTGGCCCGGTCGAGGATCACTGCCGGGTGGAGCGCCACGCGGCCGGAGCCGTCTGCGATCTGGCAGCGGCAGCTCGTGCCGGCGGCGACCAGCACCGCGTCTGGCGGCGCCGCGCGCATCTTCGGCAGCACGCCAAGCTCGCCGATTTTGAGCGAGATGTCGTGATGCTCGGCCTCGTAGCCGAAGGCGCCCGCCATGCCGCAGCAGGTGGAATCGAAGGTCTCGACATCGAGGCCGGGAATGAGCCTGAGCGCCGCGGCGCTGGTGCCGGCGATGCCGAAGGCCTTCTGGTGGCAATGCGTGTGCAGCACCGCCTTGGCATTGATCGGCATCAGCGCCAGGTCGAATCGCCCGGCCGATTTTTCCGCCGCGATGAATTCCTCGAACAGCATCGCCCGTTTCGCCAGCGCGCGTCTGTCCTCGCCCGGCAGCAGCGCCGGGAACTCGTCGCGCAGCGTCAGCAGGCATGACGGTTCGAGGCCGATGACCGGCACGCCGCGCGCGACGTAGGGCTTCAATGCTTCGATGGTGCGGCGCGCCTCGATCTTCGCCTGGTCGGTCAGCCCGACGGAGAGGAAGGTGCGGCCGCAGCACAGCGGGCGCTCGTTCCTCCGTTGCGCCGAAACCACGCGATATCCCGCGCGGATCAGCACGCGTTCGGCCGCGCGCGCGTTTTCGGCCTCGAACCAGCGGTTGAAGGTATCGACGAACAGCACGACCTCGCGGCCGTTCCCCACCGCCGCGGTGGCATCGATATAAGGCTGCGCCAGCCAGCGCGGCAGCTTTCGCTTGGCGGAGAAGCCGGTGATTTTCTCGCTGAGCCACGCCAAGCCAGGCACGCGGTCGCGCAGATTGAGCAGGAAGCCCAACCGGGCGGCATACGGGGCATAGCGCGGCAGATAGGCGATCAGCCGGTCGCGCAAGGAGAGCGCATGCGCTTTCCGGTATTGCCGCAGGAACTCGATCTTCATCCGCGCCATGTCGACGCCCGTCGGGCATTCGCGTTTGCAGCCCTTGCAGGAGATGCAGAGCGTCATGGTCTCGCGCATCGCCTCCGAGGCGAGCGCATCCGCTCCCAATTGTCCCGACAGCGCCAGGCGCAGGGAATTGGCGCGGCCGCGCGTCAAATGCTGTTCATCGGCGGTCGCCCGATAGGACGGGCACATGACGCCCGAATCCCATTTGCGGCAGGCGCCGTTGTTGTTGCACATCTCGACCGCGCCGGCGAAGCCGCCCCATTCCGACCAGTCGAGCGCCGTGTCCACCGATTGCGTCGCGTAGCCCGGCTTGAAGCGGAACAGCGAGCGATCGTCCATCCGAGGCGGATGCACGATCTTGCCCGGGTTGAGCAGTCCGGCGGGGTCGAAATCCTCCTTCACCGTCTCGAAGGCGCGGACGATCCGCGCCCCGGACATCGGCAGGTGGAATTCCGAGCGCACCAGCCCGTCGCCATGCTCGCCCGAATGCGAGCCCTTGTATTCGCGCACCATGGCGAAGGCTTCCTCGGCGATGGCGCGCATCCGCTTGACGTCGATTTCCTGCTTCAGGTTCAGCACCGGCCGCACATGCAGGCAGCCGACCGAGGCATGCGCGTACCAGGTGCCGGTTGTGCCGTGCTTGGCGAAGATGGCGGTGAGGCGCGACGTGTATTCGGCCAGATCGTCGAGCGGCACCGCACAATCCTCGATGAACGAAACCGGCTTTCGCGAATCCTTCATCGACATCATGATATTGAGGCCTTCCTTGCGCATTTCCCACACGGCGGTCTGGAAGGCATCGTCGGTTGCCACGATCACCGATCCCGGCAGGCCGAGATCGCCCATCAGTTCCACGAGCGCCCGCAACCGCCGCTCGTTCGCCGACTTGTCCTCGCCGGCGAACTCGACAAGCAGCAGCGCCTCGGGCTCGCCCGTAACGAAGCGCTCGACGATCGGCCGGAACATGGCGATGTCGCGCGCCAGCTCGATCATGGTGCGGTCGACCAGTTCGACCGCGGTGGGGCCGAGCGCGACGATCGCCTTGGCCGATTGCATCGCCTTGTGGAAGGTCGGGAAGTGACAGATGCCGAGGACGCGGTGCGGCGGGATCGGTTGCAGCTCGATCTCGATCTCGTTGAAGAAGGCGAGCGTACCCTCCGATCCGACCAGGAGCTGCGCCATGTTGTGGCCGGCATCCGAGATCATGTCGATGTTGTAGCCGCCGACGCGGCGCAGCAGCTTGGGGAAGCGCGCTTCGATCTCGTCCTTCTCGCGGTCGTGCAGCGCGCGCATCCGACGCACCAGGTCGCGATATCGTTCGGGCATGGCCCGCTCGTCGAAATTTCCCGGCACCTCGCCGAACTCGGCGCGCGTGCCGTCGACCAGCAGCGCGCCGATAGCGCGCACGTTGTGCACCATGTTGCCGTAGCGCAGCGAGCGTGCGCCGCAGGAATTGTTCGCCGCCATGCCGCCCAGCGTGGCGCGGTCGGCGGTCGAGATGTCGACCGGGAAGAAAAGGCCCTTGGCTTTGAGCCCGCGGTTGAGGCGGTCGAGCACCAGGCCGGGCTGGACGCGTGCCCGCCGCTTCTCCGCATCGAGACTGACGATCCGGTTCATGTATTTGCTGCAATCGAGCACCAGGGCGCGGCCGACGGTCTGGCCGCATTGCGAGGTGCCGCCGCCGCGTGGCAATAGCGCCAGCCCTTCCTCGCGGGCGATGGCGAAGGCCGCTGTCACGTCCTCAACATCGCGCGGCACGACCACGCCGATGGGCTCGATCTGGTAGATCGAGGCGTCGGTCGAATAGCGGCCGCGCGAGAAATCGTCGAACAGCACGTCGCCCTTGAGCGCGCGCCGGAGACGCGTTTCCAGCGATGACGGAGCCATGCGCCGGATTAGAAGCGAAGTCGGAAGAAAAGGCCAGGGGACGCGAAAAATCTTGGCGTGCCGCGGAGGCCATGCTTTCCTGCCGCCATGCCGATCATCGGAATGCTCACCGAATTCTATCGCGAGGAGGGCATCGAGCTCTGCGCCGGCGTGGCGCCGAATCACGCCGACGGTCTGCCGTGGGCGACGTTTACCTGGTTCTGCCGCGACGGCAAGAGCATGACGGGCAATCTCGGCATCGCGGTGCAGGAAGTCTATTTCCTCGAGCACGTCCTCGCCGCCTATCATCCGAAGCGCGCGCTGATCATCGGCAATTCGATGGGCTGGAGCACGCTGGCACTCGGCCTGCTCATGCCCGGCGGCAAGGTGGCGGCGCTCGACATGGCGCCCGATCAGGCGATGCGCGATGGCCTGGCGCTTACCAACCGCATCGCCGAGCGTCATCAACTGCCAGTGCGCGCGCTTCAGGGGATTTCGCCGCAGGACGTCGCACGCATCGTCGATGTCGAGCTCGGCGGCAATGTCGATCTCGCCTTCATCGACGGTTTGCACACCAGCGAGCAGATCGTGCTCGACTATCGCGCGGTGCGCGACAAGGCTGCGTCCGACGCGGTGTACCTCTTTCACGACGTCGTCTTTTGCGATCTTCATGCCGGGCTGGCGGAGATCGGCCGCATCGCCGGCATGACGCCGCAACTTCTGCTGGGCACGCCTTCCGGCATGGCGATCATGTACGATTCGAAGCGGCATCCGGAATTGGCGCGCATGGTCGCTGCCTTCGTGCCGCCGGATTCGGCGTTGGCCGTCGTCCGCCAGGCGGCGTGGGACCGCCGTCACCGCCATCTCGCGCGCTGGCGGCGTAGCTTCCGGAAACGCGCCGTCCGGCTGCGCGATCTTGTCGGGGACCGATCGCGCGCTTAGGGTAGCTCGAAACGGGAGGGAGGTCGCCATGGAAGCCGACAAACCGCGCCGCAGCAAGGGGCGCTGGTACATCATGTTCCTGATCTGCCTGATGTACCTCATCACCTATCTCGATCGCGTCAACATCTCGACCGTGGCGCCCGTCATCAGCAAGGAATTCGGCTTCGACAAGGTCACGATGGGCCTGATCTTCAGCGCCTTCGTCTGGAGCTATGCGGCGTTCCAGGTGCCCGGCGGCTGGCTCGGCGACCGGTTCGGTCCACGGAACGTGCTGACCATTCTGGTGGGATATTGGTCGGTGATGACCGCGCTCACCGCGGCGGTCACGGGCGCATTCTCCTTCGTCGTCATCCGGTTCCTGTTCGGCATCGGCGAAGCCGGCGCATTTCCCAGCGCAACCCGCGCCATGCAGGAATGGTATCCGCGGCAGGAGCGCGGCTTGTGCCAAGGTCTCTCGCACAGCGCGAGCCGCATTGGCGCGGCCATCGCGCCGCCGATCGTGGTCGCCATCATGACCACGCTGGGCTGGCATTGGGTGTTCTACATCTGCGGCGCGCTCGGCCTCCTCTGGACGGCGCTGTGGTACCTGACCTATCGCAACCAGCCGGACGAGCATCCGCTGGTGAACCGAGCGGAGCTTGAATACATCCGTGGCGTCGACGCGAAAGGAAATATCCGCGCCGCGTCGAGCGAACGGCCGAAGGTGCCGTGGCGCACGCTGCTGCGCTCGCCGAATATGTGGGCGATCATGTGCGCCTATTTCACCTACGTCTATTGCCTATGGATATTCCTGAGCTGGCTGCCGTCCTACCTCGTCGAATACCGCCACTTCACGCTGCTCAAGGTCGGCATCCTGGCGTCGCTGCCGTTGTGGGCCGGCGTCGTCGGCGACACGGTCGGGGGCCTCGCGGTCGACCGGCTGCTGCGCAAGACCGGCAACACCAAACTTGCCCACCGCGCGGTGGCGATCACCGGCTTGCTCGGCTGCGCCGTGTGCATCGTGCCGGCGGCCATGACCGAGAGCGCCTATACCGCCGTCGCTTGCCTGACCGGCGCGATGTTCTTCCTCGAATGTACGATTGGGCCGTCATGGGCGGTGCCGATGCATGTCGGCGGAAAATACTCGGGCACCGTTTCCGGCATGATGAACATGGCGGGAAATATCGGCGGCGCGTTGTCGCCGCTGGTCTTCGGCATTCTCGTCCAAATCGGTTCCTGGGTTGCGCCGTTCATCGTTGCCGCGGCGCTGCTCGTCTGCGGTGCCGCGGTTTGGGCGTTCTGGCTCGATCCCGAGAAATCGGTGCTCGACACGCCGACGGGTTCGGCCGTAGGCGCCGCCGCTGCGGAGTGAGCCGCGGCATTCGACCGCAAGGCCGTCATACCCCCATCCGGCCCTTGCGGCTCAGCGTGCTTCCGGGCAAATTCCTCGCCTCTTCGATCAGGAGCGGTTCATCATGGCGTTTCGGAGCGGCAGACATTCACTGCAAATTCCCGGCCCATCCAACATTCCGGATCGCGTCCTCCGCGCGATGGATCAACCGATCATCGATCATCGCGGTCCCGATTTCTCGGCGCTGGCGAAATCCGTCTTCGGCGGCTTGAAGCGGGTCTTTAAGACCCAGCAGCCGGTCGTGATCTATTCCTCCACCGGCACCGGCGCCTGGGAAGGCGCGATGGTCAACACCCTCTCGCCCGGCGACAGGGTGCTCGCCTTCGAGACCGGCCAGTTCTCCAATCTATGGTGCGTGCTCGGCGAGAAGCACGGCCTCAAGGTGGATCTGGTTCCGGGCGACTGGCGCCACCCGGCCGATGCGGCCGAGGCCGAGAAGCGCCTGGTCGCCGACAAGGGCCACGAGTTCAAGGCGATCCTGATGGTGCATAGCGAGACCTCCACCGGCGTGCTGAGCCCGGTGCTCGCCATGCGCCAGGCGCTCGACCGCGCCAAGCATCCGGCGCTGTTGCTGGTCGACACCATCTCGTCGCTGGCGGTGAACGATTTTCGGCACGACGAATGGGGCGTCGACGTCGCCATCAGTGGCTCGCAGAAGGGACTGATGTTGCCGCCGGGCCTCAGCTTCAACGCGCTTTCCAAGAAGGCGGTCGAAGCCAACAAGAAGGCGAAGTTGCCGCGCGCCTTCTTCGAGTGGCAGCCGATGATCGACGCCAACCAATCCGGCTTCTTCCCTTACACACCGGCGACTATGCTGTTCTTCGGTCTCGAGGAGAGCCTCGCCATGCTGGAGGAGGAGGGGCTCGACAACGTCTTCGCCCGCCAGGAGCGGCTGGCCGAGGCGGCGCGCCGCGCCGCGCGCGCCTGGGGGCTTGATATCCAATGCGCCGATCCCAAGGCTTATGCCAGCGCGCTCACCGGCATCCGCATGCCCGACGGCGTCAATGCCGACGAGGTGCGCAAGGTGATCCTGGAGCGCTACGATTTGTCGCTCGGCGCCGGGCTCGGCAAGGTCGCCGGCAAGGTCTTCCGCATCGGCCATCTCGGCTGGTTCAACGACCTCATGCTGACGGGTGCGCTGTCGGGCGTCGAGATGGGACTGGCCGCCGCCGGTGTGCCGCACAAGCGTGGCGGCGTCGATGCCGCGATGGAATATCTCGGCGGCAATACCATCGGCATGGCGGCAGCGCCGCGGGCGGCGGCCACCGGCCGCTGACGCGATGTCGGCCGCGCGTCTCGCAGCCCTGCTGATCGACGCGCGTATCGCCGGCCGAAAGATCGGCGAGATTCCGCCCGAGCTGGCGCCACCCAGCGAGACGGCCGCCTACAAGCTCCAGGACATGATCGCCGAGAAGCTCGGCGTGCGCATCGGCGGCTGGAAGGTGGGGGCGGCCAATCCGGTCGCCGCGCCGTCCTGCGCGCCGCTCTTCGCCGGCCACGTCGTGCCCAGCCCGGCGCATCTGCTGGCCTGGCGCGACAGCCTGAACGGCGTCGAGGCCGAGATCGCCTTCCGCATGGCGCGCGACTTGCCGGCGCGCGCGCGGCCCTATGGCGAGGACGAGGTCTGGGACGCCATCGCCACGCTGCATCCGGCCATCGAGTATCTCGATTCGCGTTTCCAGGACCGCGAATCGACGCCGGAGTTGGCGCTGCTCGTCGACAATCTCTCGAATGGCGGCTTCTGCCACGGCCCGGCGGTGGAGGATTGGCGCGGCCTCGATCTGCGCAAACCCGAATCCTGGCTCCTGGTCGATGGCCGCGAGGAAGCGCACGCCGTCGGCGGCAACGCCGCCGGCCACCCGAAGCGGCTCGTCGCCTGGCTCGCCAATCACCTGCAGCAACGCGGCCGTATGCTGCGCCAAGGCGACTTCGTCACCACCGGCTCGCATACCGGCCTCGTCCTGGCGCCGCTGCGCGCGCCGGTGATCGCCCGCTTCGCCGGCATCGGCGAAGCGACGCTGACCCTGGTTGCGGCCTGACGGCGATTATTCAGGCATTTCAGGGCGCTAACCATTTGTTAACCATGATTTATCAAGATTCATGCTGCTTGCTGCGCGGTTAACCCGCGCCGATACTGGAAATGGTGAAGCGTGCGGGATTTCGCGGTGACCGAGACGGAAGCGATGCAGCGCTTGCAGACCGTCGCCATCGTCGACGACAGGCTGACCAATCTCAAAATTCTCGAACGGTTGGCGAGCACGCTTGACGGCGTGCAGGTCAAGACCTACGACCGCGCGCAGAAGGCGCTCGACGACGCGCAGGCGGCGCCGTTCGACCTCGTCCTGACCGATTTCAACATGCCCGAGCTCGACGGCGCGGATTTCATCCGCCATTTCCGCCAGATCCCGTCCTGCGCCGACGTGCCGGTGATCGTCATCACCGCCTATGAGGACCGCGACCTGCGCTACCAGGCGCTCGAGGCGGGCGCCACCGACTTCCTGCTGAGCCCGGTCGATCACCACGAATTCCGGGTGCGCTCGCGCAACCTTTTGACTTTGCGCCGCCAGCAACTCCTTCTCAAGGCACGCGCCTCGTCGCTCGAGGAGCAGATGGTCATCGAGGCGCGCCGCCACCAGGACGCGCTGCGCGAGAGCCACGAGCTGCTGCTGCGTGTCATCGATGCCGTGCCGCTGATGGTCGTGGCGACCGACCGCGACGGCCGCTATGTCTTCGTCAACGACTGGTTCGCGCGCAGCGTCGGAAAATCCGCCGCCGCGATCATCGGGCTGGCGCCTGCGGCGGTACGCGACGATGCGCCGGCGCGTGCCGCGATGGCGCTCGACCAGCGGCTCATTGCCGGCACCGAGGCGCCGGGCTCGTCCGAGGAGATCGTGCGCACGCCTACGGGCGAAGAGCGCGTCATGCTCACCACCAAGGCGGTGCTGCGCGACGTCGCGGGCAAGCCGATGCTGGTGGTCACCGCCGCGCTCGACATCACCCAGCGCAAGGAGGCCGAGCTGGCCCTGATCGCCGCCAAGGAAGAGGCCGAACTGGCAAGCCGCAGCAAGTCGGAATTCCTCGCCAATATGAGTCACGAGCTGCGCACGCCGCTGAACGCGATCATCGGCTTCTCGCAAGTCATGGCCGAGGAGGTCATGGGACCGCTCGGCAGCCCGCGCTATACCGGCTATGCGCGCGATATCTGCGCTTCCGCGCAGCATCTGCTGGGGATCATCAGCGACATTCTCGATGTCTCCAAGCTCGAGGCCGGTAAGGTCGATCTCGACGAGGACGTCGCCGAAATTCCCCAATTGCTGCGCGACGTGCTGCAGCTCGTCAACGAACGCGCCCGCACGCTCGACATCGCGCTCGTGACCGAGGTGGCGCCCGGCCTGCCGGCTTTCCGACTCGATACGCTCAAGATGAAGCAGGTGCTGCTCAACCTCGTGACGAATGCCATCAAGTTCAGCCACCCCGGCGGCCAGGTACGCATCGCCGCCGCGCTGGGCAAGGACGGACTCGAGATCGCGGTCGCCGACGACGGCATCGGCATGGATGCGATGGAGATCCAGACCGCGATCACGCGCTTCGGCCAGGTGGCAAGCACCTGGAGCCGGCGCCACGCCGGCACCGGATTGGGCTTGCCGTTGGCCATCGGCCTGGTTGAGCTGCATGGCGGCCGGCTCTTCATCGACAGCAAGAAGGGCGCCGGCACCACGGCGCGCGTCTTCATTCCGCGCGCGCGCGCGGTCGCGGCAACGGTGCCCGCCGCGGTCTGAACCCGAGTCGCGACCCGCAATCCCTCGCGGTCGGCGCGTCCCGTACCACCTAAACCTGGATTTTTCCGCCGAAGCCCGGCAGACTCCGCCCGGCCCCGTCGCGCGGTCGATCGGCCGCGTCGAATTTCCCGAAGAGGGCGCGAGACGATCGCCGCATGACCGAACGGCAAGAGGCAGCGAGCCCGCCCGACGCCCGGCGCATCGGGCGTAGCGCCCGCATCGTCGCCGTGACATTGGCGGTTTATGCCGTGCTCACGCCGCTGGTCGTCGCCGGCATTGCCATCCTCAAACTGCAATCCGCGATCGATCCGCTCATCGGGCTCGTCGCGCTGGCGCTTTGCCTCGTCGGCCCGGGCCTTGCCGGCATCGTCGTGGCGCTGAAGGGGCTGGGCCCGATCGCGCGCGAGCTTGCCGAGGGCCGCGAGAGCGAACCGCAACAGGCGGTGATCCGCGTCTTCTTCACCGGAATCGTGCTGCTCTACCTCGCCGCGCTGGCCTGCTTCGGCTGGGGCGGCCCGCTGTTGCTGCCGCTGCTCGCGGTCGATGTGCCGGGGATTCTCTGCTCGTGGTTGATCTTCGTCCATCTGATGGCCGATCCGCGCGCCACCGGCGGGCGCCGTGCCGCGGCGATGATCAGCGACGTCGTCTTCATCTCGGTCTTTCTCCATGTCGGCGACGCTTTCGCCGCGCCGTGGTTCTCGATCTATCTCTGGGTCATCTTCGGCTTCGGCTTCCGCTACGGCTTGCGCGCCCTGGGCTGGAGCGCGCTGTTGTCGATCGTCGGCTTCGGCGTCGTCGTCGCGACCACGCCGTTCTGGCAGGAGCGCCCGGCGGAATCCGCCGGCGTCTATGTCGCGCTGGCGCTGCTGCCGAGCTATGCGGCGACGCTGGTGCGCCGGCTCCACGCGGCGCGCGCCGCCGCCGAGGAGGCCGCCGCCGCCAAGAGCCGTTTCCTCGCCATCATGAGCCACGAGCTGCGCACGCCGCTCAACAGCTTCATCGGCATGGGCTCCCTTTTCGCGCGCACCAATCTCGACGCCGAGCAGCGCGACATGCTCGGCACCATGCGCTACTCGGCGCAGACGCTGCTGGGCTTGATCAACGACCTGCTCGATCTGTCGAAGCTTGAAGCCGGCAAGCTGAAGCCGGCGGTGGAAAGCTTCGTGCTGCACGAGGTCCTGGGCGGTGTCGTGGCGCTATTGAAGCCGCAGGCCGAGGCCAAGAATCTGGCGCTCAGCCTCGCCGTCGATCCGCGGCTGCCGCAGGCCTATCGCGGCCTGCCGCTACAGCTGCGCCAGGTGATGACCAATCTGGTCGCCAACGCCATCAAGTTCACGCCGCGCGGGCGGATCGCGCTGAGCGCCGCCTATCTCGGCCGCGATTCCGGCCATGTCCGCCTGCGCCTCGCCGTGCATGACGAGGGTGTCGGCATCCCGGCCGAGGCGCAGGGCCGCATCTTCGAGGTCTTCACCCAGGCCGACGAGACGGTGACGCGGCGCTTCGGCGGCAGCGGCCTCGGCCTCGCCATCTCGAAGCAGCTGACCGAGCTGATGGGCGGCACCATCGCGGTCGAAAGCGAGCCGGGCAAGGGCTCGACCTTCGTCGTGGAGCTGGCCCTCGAGGAAGACCCGCTGGCGCTGCGCCGCGCGCCCGATCTCGCCGGCCGCACCCTGGCGCTGATCTCGCCCGACCGCGAGCTGGCTGCCCTGGTCCAGGCGCGCATCCGGGGCTGGCGCGGCGAGCTCAAATGGTATGCCGAGGGCGAGACCGCGCTGGCCGAGTTCGCCGCGGCCGCGCCGGCCAATTTCGTGCTGCTCGACGGCCGCGACAACCCGCTGGCGGCGCTGTCGCTGGCGCATCGCCTCGCCACGGCGGCGGCGGAAGCGCCGCTCATCCTGTTCATTGCCGCGGAAAACGGCAGCGCCGCCGTCGCCGGCATCGGCGCGACGCAGCTCGCGGCGGTGATCGAGGCGCCGGTCCGCGACGAGGGCCTGGCGTCGGCGCTGCTCAGCGCGATCTCGAGCGATCCGCGTCAGCACGCGCTGGAGCTGGTGTCGCTCGCGCCGCCGGCCGCGCCTGCCGGGCCGGCATTGATGCCGATCGAGCCCGCGGCGTCGCGCGCGTCGCCCGTACCGCCCGCCACCGCGATCACCGTGCCGGCGAAAGGGGCGGCAACGGCGCGCGCGCTCAAGGTGCTGGTCGCCGATGACAACGCCGCCAATTGCAAGATCCTCAAGAAGGTCTTCGAGATGGCGGGCCATCAATGCAGCGTGGTCGGCGACGGCGAGGAAGCCCTGGCTGCGCTCGAGCGCGAGCGCTTCGACCTGGCGCTGCTCGACATCAACATGCCCGACGTCACCGGCTACGAGGTGGCGAAGCTCTATCGCATGAGCCACGTCGGCGAATGGCGGCTGCCGATCGTGGCGCTCACCGCCGACGTGACCTCGGAGACCGAGCGGCTGTGCCGCGAAGCCGGCATGGACGCGGTGCTGACCAAGCCGATGGAGCCGGCGCAGCTCTTGAACGCGGTCGGCGAAATCTACGCGGCGGCGGCGGACAGGCGGCCGGCGCTGATGCCGCAGGTGGTGACGCCGATCTCCGCCCATCCGCGCTTTGTCGCCGATATCGGCGCCGTGGTCGACGAGGGAACCTTCGCCGCGCTCAAGACGCTGGGCGGCAGCGAATTCGTCGTCGAGGTGGTCGAGACCTTCCGCAAGGACGCGCGCCGCCTGATCGAGCATCTGCGCCGCGCGGTGGAGAAGGGCGACCTCAAGGATTTCCGCGACGTCACCCATTCGCTGCGCAGCGGTGCTGCCAATGTCGGCGCGGTGCGGCTGTGCGAGACGCTGACGCAGATGCGCGACATCACCGCCAAGGATTTGACCCAGACCGGTAGCGCCTATTTCGAGCGGATTGTCGGCGAGTTCTCGAAGCTCGATACCAGCCTCGAGCAGATGACCCGCGCCGAGCAGCGCGGGTAGAGGCCCTAGACCGGAACCTTGCCGCGGCGCTCTTGGGCGGCGACGAGACGCTCCATCCGCTTCAAATCGGATTCCTCGAGCTTGAACGCGGCCTCGACCCAGAGATCGGCGATCCGCGTCATCTCCTCGAAGGTCACCGGATTGACCAGGCGGCGGGCGCGGTAGAGCGCGCGCTGCGCGGCATAGCGGCGCTCGCGCCGGCCGATGAAATCGTAGAACGCCTGGAGGCCCTGGCCGTCCGGCGCCAGCACGTCGACCACACCGAGGGCGTGGAGCTGCTCCGCGCCGTAGATCTCGCCGCTCATGATGATGCGCTCGGCGATGCCCGGCGCGATGCGGCGCGCCAGGAAGCTGTAGGCGCCCATGCCGGGGAAGAGGTTGAACAGGATTTCCGGCAGGCCGAATTTCACGCTGCGCTCGGCGACGATGAGGTTCGAGGACAGCACCGCCTCGAAGCCGCCGCCCAGCGCGTCGCCCTGCACCAAGGCGACCGAGATCACCGGCAGGTCGAAGCCGAGGCCGGTGGCGTTGGTAAATCCCACCTCGCAGCAGCTATGCGCGTAACGGCGCAGCGCGGCGCGGTCGCGGTTGCGGATCAGGGTCGAGAACAGCTCGAGGTCGCCGCCCAGATTCCAGACGTTATCGGCGCGCGAGCCCAGCACCATGTAGCGCAGCGGCGGCTCGCCGATGACGCGGTCGCCGAACAAGCCGCGCACCACGCGCTGGATCGACTGGGCCTCGCGGAGCAGGGCGGGGGTGAAGCAGGGACGGCCGCTGTACTTGAAATAGCAGAAGAGGATTTTCTTCTGGCGGTCGTATTCGAGGTCGAATTCGCTAAAGCGCTGGCCGGAGATCGCGGCCTCGACCGGATCGGGAAGCTGCTCGACCGCGGTGCCGGCGCCGGAAGCGACCGAGCGGTCCGGCGCGAGATCGACCAGTTGGGATACCGTCTTCATGCCACCCTCCCCCGCAGCGGGATAAGCAATGCCCCCGAAACGCGGCCATGGGGCATGATTAAAATGCGTTAATTTCCTAGTTAAATCAAGGACTTTTTAACCACTCTTTAAGTAGTTACTCAGCTATTCCTGGTAGGTCGAAGGCGAATCACCCCCAGGGATAAGCCCTCGCGATTCGCCGAGCGTGTCCCGGCGGCCACAGCGCGCGGGGTTGCGCGCCGATATGCGGCATGGGAGAGAGACGGCATGGACGCCATCGAAGCCCTGCTCACCCGCCGCTCGCCCGTGCAGTTGAAAGAACCGGCGCCGGCGGGGGCGGCCCTCGATTCGATCCTGCGCGCCGGCATCCACGCGCCGGACCACGGCAAGCTGCGGCCGTGGCGGTTCATTCTCCTTAAGGGCGAGGCGCGAAGCCGTTTCGGCGAAATCCTGGCCGAGGCGCTGCGGCGCCGCGAAACCGCTGCGCCGGCGCCACTCCTGGAAAAGGAAAGGCAGAAGCCGCTGCGCGCACCGCTCATCGTCGTCGTCGCGGCGTCGCCGATCGAGAGCCGCAAGGTGCCCGACATCGAGCAGATCCTCGCCGCGGGCGCCGCGGCGCAGAACATGCAGCTCGCCGCGCATGCGCTGGGCTTCGGCGCGCTGTGGCGCACCGGCGCTCCGGCCTATGATTCCTATGTGAAGGAGACGCTCGGGCTGAAGCACTCGGATTCGATCGTCGGCTTCATGTATCTCGGTACGCCCGCCGCAGCGCCGCCGCCGCTACCCGAGCCCGATCTCGCTCAATTCGTGCGCGACTGGAACGGCTGAGCGGCTTATGGCCGCTTCGGCGCGGAACTACTGGATCGCGGCGGGGGTCATCCTCGTCATCATTCTCTGGGGTTCGCTCTATCCGCTGATTTTCGTGCCGCGCCACGACATCGGCGGCGCGCTCGGCGCCTTCATCGACAGCGTTCACGACCAGCCGTCGAGCCGCGGCGACATCCTCGCCAATATCGCGCTCTACGCGCCGCTGGGGTTCTTCCTCGCGCTGGCGCTGTCGCGTCCTCTCGGGCTGGTGCTGTCGGTGATCGTCATCACGCTCTTTGCGCTGATGCTGTCGACGTCCATCGAGTTGACCCAGTTCTACATCCCCGGCCGCTATACCAGCGTCTACGACGCCGCCAACAACACGCTCGGCGGCTTTCTCGGGGCCTTGATCGGCGGCCTTGTCGGCGGCCGGGTCCGCTTTCCGCTGCTGCGGAATTTCACGGCCGATCCGGCGGCGGCGCTGATCCTCGCGGCTTTTTTCGGCTATCGGCTTTATCCCTACGTGCCGACCATCGATCTGCACAAATACCTGCGCGCCGTTCGTGGGTTGACCGAGCTGCCGGGCCTTTCCGCCGGCACGCTCGCGCGCCAGCTCGTCATGTGGCTGGTGGTCATCTGCCTGGTCGAGGCGCTCTTCGGCCGCCGGCGCGCCACGCTCCTGGCGCCGCTGCTGATGCTCGCGGAATGGGCCGGCAAGATATTGATCCTCGACAATCTGCTCTCGGCGCCCGACGTCTTCGGCGGCATGCTCGCCTTTCTCCTCTGGGTCGTGGCGCTGAGCTGGATGGGTTGGCGCAGCCCTCTCATCGCCATCGCGTTCTGCGTGCTGGTGATCGCCGACCGCCTGGCGCCGTTCCGTTTCGCCCTGGTGCCGCATGATTTCGACTGGATGCCGTTTTTCAGCCTGATCGGCGGCTCGCCCTCGGCGAATCTGATCGCTTTCCTGGAGAAGTTCTTTCAATACGGCGGCCTCATCTGGCTGTTGCGGCGCAGCATGATGCCCTTGCCCTTTGCGGCGCTGTTTGTCGCGGCCGTCCTCTTCGCCACCGCCCTCGCCGAGACCTATTTGCCCAGCCGTTCCGCTTCGCTCACCGACGCGTTGATGGCGCTGGTCATTGCCGCGATCTTCGCGCTGCTGGGGTCCGCCCGGGTCACAGCGGCATGAGCGGCCGCCGCGGCGATTGCGCGGCAAGCCTCGGCTGGTAAAGTGGGGCGGGGCTCCACACCGTCCGGCACAGGGCGGAACGGCCTCGGGAGGCGGATAAAAATGGCCGCGGTCGAGCTGGCCAATCTCAGCAAGCGTTTCGGCGCGCTCAACGCCGTCGACGATATCTCGCTGGCGATCGGGCACGGGCATCTCGTGTCGCTGCTGGGACCGTCGGGCTGCGGCAAGACCACGACGCTGCGGCTCGTCGCCGGCTTCATGGCGCCCGATGCCGGCACGATCCGCGTCGGGGACCGGGTCGTTTCCTCGGCGCGTTCGATCTTGCCGCCCGAAAAGCGCAACATGTCGATGATCTTCCAGAGCTACGCGCTCTGGCCGCATATGACAATCGCGCAGAACGTCGCCTATGGCTTGCGGCTGCGGCGGCTGCCCGGGGACGAAATCGAAACCCGCATCGGCCGTATCCTCGACGCCATGCGGCTGAGGCCGTTGGCCGACCGCTATCCCAGCGAAGTCTCCGGCGGCCAGCAGCAGCGCACGGCGCTGGCCCGCGCCCTCGTGGTCGAGCCCGAGATTCTGCTGATGGACGAGCCGCTGTCGAACCTCGACGCCAATCTGCGCGAAGAGATGCGCTTCGAGATCCGCCGGCTGCACGACGCCTATCGCACCACGACGATCTACGTTACCCACGACCAGGCCGAGGCGATGACCACCGCCGACATCATCGTGGTGATGAACGAGGGCCGCATCGAGCAATCCGGGCCGCCGGAGGAAATCTACGAGCGGCCGCGTTCCGAGTTCGTCGCCCGCTTCATCGGCGGCACCAACATCCTGAAGGGCCGATCCCGCGGGCCGATGGCCATCGATTGCGGCGGTGCGGTCGTGCAATGCGGCCAGGGCGAGCGCGGCACCGGCGATGCCGGCATCGTCTCGATCCGGCCGCACCAGATCGGTTTGGCGCGGCCGGGGGCCAACGTCAACGGCGCCGCCAATCACCTGGCCGGCACGGTGGCGCGGCAGGTGTTTCTCGGCGCGCAACGCGATTACCTGGTGCAGCTTGTCGGCGGCCAACAGCTCCGCGTGCTGACGCCCATCGAAATCAATTTCGCCGTCGGCAGCGCGGTCGGGCTATCGCTGCCGGTGACGCATTGCCGGCTGCTGCCGGACTGAAAATCCCCAGGGAGGACAGCATGAAAAAATTCACCGCCACGTTACTGGCTACCGGCCTGCTGGTGCTCGCCGCACCGGCCTTCGCCGCCGCCCCGCCGCCGAGCCCGACAACGCCCGCGCTCGTGGCCGCGGCGACGAAGGAAGGCAAGGTCTCGTTCTACACCTCGATCGATTTGCAGGTGGCCCAGAAGCTGTCGCACGCCTTCGAGCAGAAATATCCCGGCATCACGGTGCAGCTCGAACGCTCCGGCGCCGAGCGCATCTACCAGCGCATCACGCAGGAATACGGCAGCAGCATCCACGAATGCGACGTGGTCGATTCATCCGATGCAGGCAATCTGGTCGACTACAAGCGGCGCGGCTGGCTCGCCGCCTATGTGCCGGCCGACCTCGGCAAATGGCCGGCCAACCAAAAGGATCCCGACGGCTTCTTCGCCGCCAACCGTGCCACGCTGTCGGTGCTCGGCTACAACACCAAGCTCCTGACCGATGCCGAGGCGCCCAAGAGCTACGCCGACCTGCTCGATCCCAAATGGAAGGGCAAGATCGTCAAGGCGCATCCCGGCTACAGCGGCAACATCATGACCGCGACCTTCGAGTTGAGCCGGGCGCTGGGCTGGGACTACCTGAAGAAGCTCGGCGAGCAGCAGGTCATGCAGGTGCAATCCTCGACCGAACCGCCCAAGAAGCTGGCGCTCGGCGAACGGCCGGTGATGTTCGACGGCAATGAATATAACGCGCTGCTCCTCATCGCCACCGGCGCGCCGATCAAGATCGTCTATCCAATCGAGGGCACGCCGTTGGTGTCCGGCGCCGCCGGCGTCATGGTGCAGACGGCACATCCCAACGCCGCGCGGCTGTTCATCAACTATCTTTTCTCCGCCGAGGGCCAGCAGCTCCTGGTGACGGAGGGCAATCTGCGTTCCTTCAATCCCGACATCAAGGAGCCGGCCGGCCGCGTGCCGCTTGCCGTTCTCAAGACCTTCACCGCCGATCCGGTGGCGCAGGACCGGGCGGTGGAGGAGATCAAGCAGAAATACGCCGAGTATTTCGGCACGTGAACCTATCCGTTCCGGCGGCGCCGGCACGCGGCTGGCAGCTGGACCTGTCGCTGCCGATCTTCGTCGTGCTGGCGCTGCTGCTCTGCGGCCTTGTCCTGCTGCCGCTGGGCTGGCTCGGCTATTACGCTTTCACCGATAAGGACGGCGGCTTCACCTTCGGCAATTTCCTGCGTGTCTTCACCGATCCGTCCTTCATCGGCCCGTTCCTCACGACGTTCTGGATTTCGCTCGCGGTCGCGTTGGGCTCGGTGACGGTGGCGGCACCGCTCGCCTGGCTGGTGGCGCGCACCGACATGCCGCTGCGGCGGACGATCCGCGTGCTGGTGACGGCGTCCTTCGTCACGCCGCCCTTCCTCGGCGCCATCGCCTGGGAGATTCTCGCCGCGCCCACCGCCGGCATGCTGAACCAGCTCTATCAATCGCTCCTCGGCCTCGGCCCCTACGACAATCTCTTCAACATCTACACGGCGGCCGGGCTCGCCTTCGTCATGGCGTGCTATGCGTTCCCTTACGTCTTCGTGCTGCTCGCTAACGCCATCGAGCGCATCCCCGGCGACCTCGAGGACGCCTCCGCCATTCTCGGCGGCGGCAGCTGGCACACGCTGCGCCGCATCGTGCTGCCGATGGTGCTGCCGTCGATGCTCGCCGGCGCCCTCATCGCCTTCCTACAGGCGATGACCCAGTTCGGGGCGCCCGCCATCCTGGCGCTGCCCTCGGGATTCCACGTCATCACCACGAAGATATGGAGCCTGTTCCAATATCCGTCCAACCCGCAATTGGCGGCGGCGGCGGCGCTACCCCTGCTGCTGCTGACCGTGGCGCTGCTGCAATTGCAGCGGCGCCTGCTCGGCCGGCGGCAATACACGGTGGTTGGCGGCAAGAGCGGCGCCGCGCGGCGCATCGCGCTCGGCCGCGGCCGGTGGGTGGCGCTCGCCTTCGCGGCGGCGGTGCTGGCGCTGACCGTGCTACTGCCCTATGCGGCGCTGCTCAAGGCGTCCTTCCTGCGCACCGCCTCCGACCCGCTGATCTGGTCGAAGCTGACGCTCTACAACTACCATTGGATCTTTTTCGAATTTCCGGAATCCCGTCGCGCCTTTTTCAACACCTTCACCATCGGCTTCGCCGCGGCGACGGGGGGCGCGATCCTGGCGCTCGCCGTCGCCTCGCTGGCGGCGCGGCGCACCTTCCCCGGCGCGCGGGCGCTGGCGACGCTTGCCACCGCGCCGGTCGCCATTCCCGGCATCGTGCTCGGCGTCGGCCTGTTCCTCAGCTACACGCGTCCGCCCTTCGTGCTCTACGGCACGCCGTGGATCCTGCTGCTTGCCTTCGTCACCATCGAGTTGCCGGCGGCCTATCAGCAGATCGAGGCCGCGCTCCTCGGCCTCCATCCGGAGCTCGAGGAGGCGAGCCGCATCTTCGGCGCGACGCGACTTAGGGCGCTCGCCTCGATCACCGCGCCGCTCATCGCCACCTCGGTCGTCGCCACTTGGTGCTTTATCTTCATCGGCGCCATCCGCGAGCTGTCGGCCACCATCATGCTGACGACGGCCAAGACCAAGCTGGTTTCCGTGCTGATCTACGATCTCAACGAGAGCGGCGATCTCGGGCTGATCGCGGTCCTGGGGTTGACGCTGCTGGTCATCACCTTCGCCGTCGTCGCCTTCGCCAATCGCGTGGTCCCGGCGCTGCGCCAGGGCGGGCCGCGCCAGGCCGGCTAGGAGAATCCATGTTCGAGGGCTTCACCCGCACCGAGATCGAGACCGGCGGCGCGCGCATCGTGACGGTTCACGGCGGCAAGGGGCCGCCGGTGCTGCTGATGCACGGCAATCCCTTCACCCATGTCTGCTGGCATCTGGTGGCGCCGGCGCTGGCGCGCGATTTCACGGTGGTCTGCACCGATCAGCGCGGCTACGGCGATTCATCCAAGCCGCCCGACGGCGAGAACCACGCCAATTATTCCTTCCGCGCGATGGCGCAGGACAACGTCGCGGTCATGGCCAAGCTCGGCTTCGACCGCTTCTGTGCCGCCGGGCACGACCGCGGCGCGCGCGTGCTGCACCGGATGTGCCTCGATCACCCGGACAAGATCGCGCGCGCGGCGCTGATCGACATCATGCCGACGCATCATCTGCTGACCCATGTCACCCGCGCCTGGGGCCTGTTCTCCTGGCACTGGTTCTTCATGGCGCAGCCCTTCGACCTGCCGGAGCGGATGATGGGCGCCGATCCCGAATTCTACATCCGCAAAAAGCTCGGCAAGGGGCCGGACGGCCTCGAATTCTTCGCGCCCGAGGCGCTCGCGGAATACATCCGCTGCTTCAAGAATCCGGCGACCCGGCACGGCATGTGCGAGGACTACCGCGCCACCTTCGGCATCGACCTCGCGATGGATGCCGCCGATGTCGCCGCCGGCCGCAAGGTCGAATGCCCGGTGCTGTTGCTGTGGGGCGCCAAGGGCGGTGTCGGGCGCAACCACAAGCCGATGGAAGTCTGGGCCGACTACTGCGCCGATATCCGGCGGGGTGCGGCGTTGCCGAGCGGCCATTACGTGCCGGACGAGGCGCCCGAGGAAACCGCCGAGGAACTGAAAGCCTTTTTCACGACATAAATACTGTTCAATAAATATCTTGACTCAATAAATTGTGTAATTAGAGTTCGTTTCACGGCGGCAATCGTGAGATTGCTGCCGCGCGGAATTTGAAGGGCAGCTTGCGCCGCGTCACCAACCGCTAAAGCGCCACGGAGCGATCCGTGGGCCCCGTCACCGAGACCGAGGAGCAACCCATGCGTTCGACTCATTTTCCGCCCAACTCTCTCGCCACGCGCCTTGCCGGTTGTCGCCGCGCCTGACCCGCGCCGCGCTTTCCGCACATCCCGTGTTTCGAGAGGACCAAATCCATGTATCGCAAGTTCACGCTGCCGGACGTCCCGGGCGCCGTCCACGAACGTCAACCCTGGGGGATTGCGGGTATCGAGCCTCCGCTCTGCGAGGTGCTGGCCGATCCATTGGTGCAGGCGGTGATGCGCCGCGACGGCGTCAGTCGGGAGGCGCTCCGGCGGGTGGTCGCCCGCGCGCAGGCAAAATTGATCGACCGGATTTCGCCCTGCCTCGCGGCTTGAGCGACGGTCCCTTGCAACGAGAGGAAATATTATGAGCGACACCGAATTCAACAAGGAACTGGTCGAAACCCCACGCTCCGGCTGGGCCGAGCTCTGGCGCAAGGAAGATTGGTGGGCGATCTGGCTCGGCCTCGGCATTGTCCTCGTCGGCTACGTGCTTTTCGCCAACGGGTCGAGCATCAAGTGGATCGCGGTGACGCCGCCGAAATGGACGACCGGCGCCCAGCTCGGCGCCCATTTCGCCGCCAACTGGGTGCGCTATGTCGCCCAGTTCGCCGGCTGGGTCGTGGTGTTCTCGCTGGCGCTGAACGCGCTGGGCCATAAGGCACGCGAATTCATCCCGTCCTTCATCCTGCTCTACGTCCTGTCGATCGCCGTCTTCATCGTCGGACAATGGCAGACGGCGAACTACTACAACATCGAGGTTCCGCTGGTCGGGCTGGTGCTCGGCCTTGCGATCTCCAACCTCGGCGGCCTGCCGCGCTGGCTCGATTCGGGATTCCGCGTCGAGTTCTACGTCAAGACCGGCATCGTGTTGCTGGGCGCCACCTTGCCCTTCACCCTCATCATCTGGGCGGGGCCGGTCGCCATCTTCCAGGCCTCGATCGTCTCGCTCGTCACCTTCTTCGTGATCTACTGGGTGTCGGTGCGGATCGGGCTGGACAGGCAGCTCGCCGCCGTTCTCGGCGTCGGCGGCGCGGTGTGCGGCGTCTCGGCGGCGATCGCCGCGGCCGGCGCGGTCGGCGCCCGGAAGGAATACGCGCCGATCGCCATCACCCTGGTCATCCTATGGGCGATCGTCATGATTTTCGTGCTGCCCTTCGCGGCGCAGGCGCTGCATCTGCCGTCGGGCGTCGGCGGCGCCTGGATCGGCACCAGCGAGTTCGCCGACGCGGCCGGCTTCGCCGCGGCGCAGACCTATGGCGATCTCGCCGCGCGCGGCGTCGTCGCGGGCACCGGCGATCAGGCGGTCTGGGCTTTCACGCTGATGAAGGTGGTCGGCCGCGACGTGTGGATCGGCATCTGGGCCTTCGTTCTCGCCGTGGTGGCGACCACGCGATGGGAAAAGGTGCCCGGCAAGAAGACCGATGTCGCCCAGATCTGGTGGCGCTTCCCGAAATTCGTGATCGGCTTCGTCATCGCCTCGGTGATCGTCACGCTGGTGACGACGAGTTACAGCCTCGCCGACTTCAACAGGACAGTGAATCCGGAGTTGGTGGCGCCGATCAAGGATCTGCGCAGCTGGGCCTTCGTCTTCTGCTTCCTCAGCATCGGGCTCACCACGCGCTTCCGCGACCTCGCCAAGGCGGGCACCAAGCCCTTCATCGCCTTCACCTCGGGCGTGGTGGTGAACGTGGCGCTCGGCCTGCTGCTCTCGGCGGCGGTGTTCGCCGCGCATTGGGAGAACCTTGTCCGCTGATCTTGCCGCGAGGGGTGCGGGGGCGGCCCGACTTTGCCGCTCCTGCACCCATTTCCGCAACGATCCGGCCTATCTCGAGCGCGCGCTGCCGGGCCTCAACGTGCTGAGCTCGGGTTATGCCTCGGTGCGCGGCGAGGATGGGCTCTGCCTGAAGCACGACCGTTTCACCGGGCCGCGCGACGGCTGCGCCGATTTCACGCCGAGGGCAGGGCGTTGACCGCGCTGTAGGTCAGCCGCGTCTCGACTTTGCCGCCTTGCAGCGTGTCGAGCTTCCAGATGCGCTCCTTCATGCCGGCGCCGGCCAAATGAACGATGCCGAGGGGCCGATGCGGTTCGTGCGGCTCGACCACCTGCCGCGTCGCGGCGTCGAACATCGGCGTGCCCTTGCCGCAGAACCAGTTGCAATAGGCCGGTAGCAGCGCCACCGGCGCGCCCTGGGCATAGACCGCGCGGTTGAGCGAGGTCTGGTCCGACAGGAAGAAGCTGATGTTCCCCTCATAGGCCCAGGGGCTGAGGCGAAAGCGTTTGAGCGCCGCGGCATAATTGTCGGACCACAGCCGCCAATGCGGCGCGTCGGCCTTCAGGGCGAAGACACCCGCGTTGAGAATGGCGTTGCGGCCGTAGCGGTAGCCTTCGCGCATCCCGAAGGCCCAGGCGAAGGCCTTTTGGTTCTGGCCCCAGCGCTTCGGTCGCTTGTGGATGGTCCAATAGCCGCGGTCGACCTCGGGCACGATGGCGAGCTTGCCTTGCGCCGCGGCGCGGATGAAGAGCGCGAGCACGCTGGAATCCTGCACCCAGCAATCGGCGTCGATCCATAGATAGATGTCGTGGCCGGGAAAGTGCTTCGGTAGATGCGGCCGCCCGGCCAGCACCTTGAAGGAATTGGGCGGGTGCGAACGCGCCGGGTAGGGCAAATCCCAGCCGAGTGGATGCACGGTGGCACCCAGCCCGGCGAGCCAGCGCCGCTGCTCCTCATTGAAGCCGATGTCGAGGATCGAGAGCGGCGGCAGCTTGTCGCCAAGGCCGCGCCGGAGCGAGCCGATGAGGTCCTGCAGCAGCGGGAAATAGCCCACGTCGCCGGCGCTGACGATGGTGACGGAGAGAGGGCTCGTCAAGGGAACTCCTAAGTCGTATTGCCGGGACTTTAGGACGCCGTACGGCCCGCGCGTAAGCCTCGTTCTAGATTCGCCAGAATCAGCGCGTTCTCGGTCGCGGCATAGCGCGCCGTGTTGTCGAAGATGCACCAAGCGGTCGCGCCGCCCGCGCGATGCGCGGCCAGCGTCTGAATCAGCGCGGCGAGCGCGTCGGAATCGTAGGACGAATAGTACATGTCGGGCGAGCCGTGCAGGCGATAGTAGACGAGCCCACCCCAGCCGCCGGGGTGGCCCGCGCCCGGCGCGGGGGCCGGATCGGCGGCGACGCGTGCCACGCGCAGCCTCGCCAGAAGCGCCGCGCCTTCCGGCGTGAACCAGCTCGCATGGCGCGGCTCGCAGGCGAGAACGGCGGCGCTCCGTCGTCGCAATGCATCGAAGAAGCGGGCAGTCACGGTCTTGTCGAAGGCAAGACTCGGCGGCAATTGCACCAGCAGGACGCCCAGCTTCGCGCCCAGGCCCGCGGTCTCGTCGGCGAAACGATCAAGCAGATCGTCGCAATCCTTCAGCCGCCGCTCATGCGTGATCGCCTTCGGCACCTTTACGGCGAAGCGGAAATCGGCGGGGACGCTGCGCGCCCAGCGCTCGTAGGTTGCGCGCCGATGTGGCCGATAGAACGACGAATTGATCTCGACCGCATTGAGCCGGCGGCCGTAGCGCTCGAGGTGGCTGCCGGTGTCGGGAAACCGGTCGGCATGGACGGTCGGCACGCTCCAGCCCGCGGTGCCGATGAAGAGCGGCGGCATTTCCATCACGCTATATGTAAATGGCGCGCCCGGAGAGATTCGAACTCCCAACCCCCAGATTCGTAGTCTGGTGCTCTATCCAGTTGAGCTACGGGCGCCTTTGTGGCGTGCATGTTACGGAAAGCCGGCGGTACATAACGGCAAGAGCGCGCCGATGGCAAG
>DASRKX010000119.1:0-11138 GCA_035648735.1 Allostellaceae bacterium | reverse complement strand
GAATGTCTTCGTCGCCGACCCGAACGTCGCCGACGTCCAGATCAAGTCGCCGACCGTGATCTATCTGCTCGGCAAGGCCGCCGGCACCACGACGCTGTTCGCGCTCGACAAGCAGGACCAGGTCCTGCTCAACAGCCCGGTCGAGGTGCATTCCGACAATCTGGGCCTGCAGCGCGCCTTGCAGCAGCTCATTCCCGG
Organism: Allostellaceae bacterium; assembly: GCA_035648735.1. Taxonomy (GTDB): domain Bacteria; phylum Pseudomonadota; class Alphaproteobacteria; order ATCC43930; family CGMCC-115725; genus REEB95. Next base: position 10,940 of record DASRKX010000119.1, on the reverse strand, counting down.
CACCGACGTCAGGGCCCGCTCGGTCAACGATTCGATCGTGCTCGAAGGCACCGTCAAATCGGCCGCCGAGGGCGACGACATCCGCAAGATCGCGGCGCGCTATGTGCCGAACGACAAGCAGCTCGTCAACGAGATGCAGCTCGCGGCGCCGAACCAGATCAATCTGCACGTCCGCATCGCGGAAGTGTCGCGCAACGTCGTCAAGCAGTTCGGCATCGACTGGTTCACCGCGGCCAACACCGGCGCCGCCGCCTTCGGCCTGGTGACCGGCGGCACGGCCGTCGCCGCCGCCAGCACGAACGTGACCAAGATCGCGCCGTTTCTTCCCGGCTTTAACAGCGGTTCCACCGCGCCCCAGTTCTTCAATACCCAGGGTAGCGCGCTGATCGGCAGCGGCTCCCCCGGCAACCTCTTCGGCGGCGTGAAAGTGGGCAGCAAGAGCGTCGATGCGCTCGTCACGGCGCTCGAGGACGAGGGCCTCGTGACGATGCTGGCCGAGCCCAATCTCACCGCGGTTTCCGGCCAGAAGGCGAGCTTCCTCGCCGGCGGCGAATTCCCCGTGCCCGTGCCGCAATCCGGCACCGGCGGCGGCGCGGTCGTCACCATCGACTACAAGCAATTCGGCGTCAGCCTGTCCTTCATCGCCACGATGCTGAGCGGCAACCGCATCAGCCTGCATGTCGAGCCCGAGGTCAGCCAGATCGACACCTCGACCGCGATTCAGGTCGCCGGCGTCAACGTGCCCGGCGTCAGCACGCGGCGCGCCGAGACCACGGTCGAGCTCGCCAGCGGCCAGACCTTCGCCATCGGCGGCTTGATGTCGAACAACGTCACGCAGCAGATGAATAAATTCCCCTGGCTCGGCGATATACCGATCCTGGGCCAGCTCTTCCGCTCGGAAGCCTTCCAGCGCAACGAGAGCGAGCTGGTGATCCTGGTGACGCCTTATGTCGTCCGCCCGGTTTCCGAGCAGATGGCGATGCCGACCGACGGCCTGATGGCGCCGACCGATTCGGACATGATTCTCCGCAGCATGATGAACGGCGCGTCGAAAAATCCGCCGACTCGATCCCCGTCCACACCGCCCGTCAATCCCGCGGCTGGACCGGCCGCAATGGTCACGCCCGACGGCCGCAAGGCCGGCGCGCCCCTCGGTCAAGTCGGCTTCGAGCTCGATTAGGGAAGAATTCCATGAACGCGCTTATCCGCTCCCGTACCTGCTGGGCCCTGCTCGCCGCGATGATCGCGGCGCTGCTCGTGCCGGGCTGCAGCTCGATCACCTCGATGAACGAGCCGCCGCAGAAGATCGTCGTGACGCCCACCGAGGCGGTCCATCCGGTTTATTTCGCGCCGGGCAGCGCCGTGCTGACCCGCAGCGAGGCGGAGTCGCTGCAAACCTTCATGGGCGAAGGCCGCTTGACCAAGGTCAAGGACGTCAACGTGACGGCCGGCGACGGCGCCATCGCCGCGTCGCGCCGCGCCATGGTCGGTGACGCGCTGAGCCGGCTCGGCTACGCCCATGAAGCGACGACCACCGACCCTGATTTCACCCAGGACGCCGTTCTGGTGCGGGTCAAGCGCATCGCCGCGGTGCCGCCGATCTGTCCGGTGTGGCATTCGCTCGGCACCTACGACCCCGACAACAAGCCGATGAGCAATCTCGGCTGCGCCAACGCCACGAACCTCTATCTCATGGTCGCCGACCCGCGCGACCTGGTTTCCGGCCGCCCGCTCGGCCCGGCCGACGCGCAGCCCGGCATGCTTGCGGTCGACGCCTATCGCAACTCGGTGGCGCCGCCCGCGCCCCCGGCCCTCGGCAGCGCCGGCACGGCTAGCACCACCGGCTCCTCAGGCGGCTCCTCAGGCGGACAGTAGCAATGGACAATAACGAACAAAACAGCGAGCAAGAAATCGGCCAGAGCGCCGGTCCCCGGCTGCTCGCCTGCGTTCCCGATCCGGAGACGCGGCAGATCGCGCGCGACCTCGCCGCGGCGCAGGGCTGGCGTAACCCGGTCACGATCGAAGGCGGCGTCGTCGCCGCGCATGACTACATCGCCAAATCGGCGCCGCCCAATCTGCTGATCGTCGACATCGACGACGTCGACGATCCGGCGAAGGCCCTCGGCGAGCTGGCCGAGCTGTGCCCGCCGGAAATGACCGTCATCGCCATCGGCAAGCGCAACGAGCTGTCGCTTTACCGCGAGTTGATCGAGCTCGGCGTGACCGATTACCTGTTGCGGCCGGTGAGCCTCGCCATGCTGGAGCGGGCGATCCGCGCCGAGAAACGCAACGGCGGCGGCCTCGCCGCCAAGCATCAGGCGCAGCTCGTCAGCTTCATCGGCGCGCGCGGCGGATTGGGCACGACCACGGTGGCCGGCTCGGTCGCCTGGTGCCTGGCGCATATCTATCAGAAGCGCGTCGCCCTTATCGATCTTGACCTTCATTTGGGCAATTTGGCGCTGACGCTCGACCTGGTGCCCGCGGCCGGATTGCGCGAGGCGCTCGAATATCCGACGCGCATCGACAGCCGCCTGCTCGCCGGCGCCATGCTGCAGGAGAGCCCGCGCCTCAAGGTGCTGGCCGCCGAGGAACCGCTGGTCGACCAGATCCATGTCGCCCCCGGCGCGATCGACACCATGCTGAACGTGCTGCGCGGCGACTACGATTTTGTGCTGGTCGATCTGCCGCGCTCCCTCTCCGAGGAATCGCGCCGCATGATGACCCTCGCCGGCACCGTGGCGCTGGTCACCGATCTGTCGCTCGCCTCGGCGCGAGATCTGTTGCGCCTTTCCGACTTCGTCAAGACGCTGACCCCGGCCGCGCGCCATCTGGTCATCGCCAATCAGGTCGGCGCCAAACATCGCGGCGAGATCGCCCGGGCCGAGTTCGAGCGCGTCACCGCCATCAAGATCGACCACGCCATCGCCTTCGAGCCGACCGCGGCCCTGACGACCGCCTCGACCGGCAACGTGCTGTCCGCGGCCCTGCGCCATAGCGTTGCCGCCGCCACAATGCGCGAGATCGCCATGCGGCTGGCCGGTATCGAGCAGAAGACGGCGAAACCGTCCCTGCTCGGCAAACTGCCGCTGCCCAATATCGCGCTGCCGGCTTCGCTCAATCCGCGCACCCTGCTGCCGAGTTTCCTCAAGCGGAGCGCCTGATGTTCGGACGCCGCGGCGCCAACGCTGACGGGGCCGAGCCGCTGCCGCGCGCGCTGGACGTGCCGCCGCCGCAAACCGATTCGCTGCCCGGCTTCGCGCCGCGCAACGCCGAATCGCGTGCCCCCGCCAAGCCCGACAAGGAGCCAAGCCCTCAGGCCGTGCCGCGCGCGACGCCCGCGCCGCCGCGCGAAATCGCCATGCGGAGCGCCAACGTCAACGAGGCGGCGCCGCGGATCTATCCGCTCGTCCTGCAGCGCATCGACACCGAGGTCGCCGCCAAGCTGAACCGCGACGAGCTCGCGCGCCAGCTTGCCGACATGGTGGGCGAGATCGTCGTCGAACAGCGCATCCAGCTCAATCAAGCCGAGCAGCGCCAGCTCATCACCGTCCTGCTCGACGACATGCTCGGGCTGGGACCCCTCGAACCATTGCTCGCGGACGAGACCGTGACCGACATCATGGTCAACGGCGCCAAGAACGTCTATGTCGAGCGCCGCGGCAAGCTCGAGCTGACCGGCGTCGCGTTCCGCGACAACGCGCATGTCATGAGCATCGCTACCCGCATCGTCACCGGAGTCGGCCGGCGCATCGACGAAACGAACCCCCTCGTCGATGCGCGCCTTCAGGACGGTAGCCGCGTCAACATCATCACGGCGCCCCTGGCGCTCGACGGGCCGACGATCTCGATCCGCAAATTCTCCAAGAAGGGCATCACGCTCGACGTGATGGCCAAGCAGAAGAACATCTCCACGGCGATGTCGACGGTGCTCAAGATCGCCGCGCGCTCGCGCCTTAATATTCTGATCTCGGGCGGCACGGGCTCGGGCAAGACCACCTTGCTCAACGCCATGTCGCAGATGATCGACCCGGGCGAGCGCATCGTCACCATCGAGGACGCTGCCGAATTGCAGCTGCAACAGCCGCACGTCGTACGGCTCGAGACGCGTCCGCCCAACCTCGAAGGCAAGGGCGAGATCACCATCCGCGACCTTCTGAAGAACGCGCTGCGCATGCGCCCCGACCGCATCATCCTGGGCGAAATCCGCGGCGCGGAAGCCATGGACATGCTGCAGGCGATGAATACCGGCCATGACGGCTCGCTCTCGACCATCCACGCCAACCGGCCGCGCGAGGCGCTCACCCGCCTCGAGAACATGGTCGGCATGGCGGGCGTCAATCTGCCGTCGCGCGCCATCCGCCAGCAGATCGCCGCCGCGGTCAATCTCATCATCCAGATCAGCCGCATGCGCGACGGTATCCGCCGCGTCATCGCCGTGACCGAGATCGTCGGCATGGAAGGCGACGTCATCACGACGCAGGATCTCTTCACCTATCAGTACGAAGGCCAGATGCCGGACGGCTCGCTCAAGGGCAGCTATGTCTCGAGCGGTTTGCGGCCTCACTTCATCACCCGCGCCGAATATTTCGGGCTCGATCGCGCGCTGCTCGAGGCCGTGGGATAAGTCGCATGATGGACGTGCTCTACGCGCTCGCCGTCTTCGTGCTGGTGTTCGGCGCGTTGGCCCTGTTCTGGCTGACCTTCGACACGAGCCGGTTGCGCGATTCGGTCGCGCGGCGCGCCCAGACCATCCGCGACCGCTTCATCGGCAAGGCGCCGCCGATCGAGGAGGCGCTGACGCTGAAACGCGAGGACAAGAAGTCGCGCTTCGACGCGCTCGCCGCCCGCTTCCTGCCCAACACCGACAAATGGCGCCGCGAGATCCTGAAGACCGGCACCAGCCTGACCATCGCCCGGCTCGTCGTGTTCGGCCTGGTCGCCGGCGCGACCGTGACCGCCGGTCTCTTCTTCATGGGAATTTCGCCGTTCATCGTCTGGCCTGCCGGCATCGGCATCACCCTGTGGTCGCCGAAGGCCCTGGTCCGCAACCTGGTCGGAAAGCGCGCCACCAAATTCATCGCCGTCTTTCCCGACGCCGTCGGCTTGATGGTGCGCGGGCTGAAAGCGGGGCTGCCGATCACGGAAACCATCATCGGCGTCACGCGCGAGATCGGCAACCCGGTCGGCGCGGAGTTCCGCCGCATCGCCGACCAGATCCAGCTCGGCCAGCCGCTCGAAACCGCCTTGTGGGAGGCATCGGAGCGCATCGACCTGCCGGAATTCAACTTCATGGCCATCGCCTTCTCGGTCCAGCGCGAAACCGGCGGAAATCTCGCCGAAACGCTTGAAAACCTCGACAATATCCTGCGCCGCCGCCGCCAGCTGCACCTCAAGGTGCGCACCTTCTCGGCCGAGGCGCGCGCCTCGGCGACCATCATCGGCTCGCTGCCCTTCGTCGTCATGGGGGTGCTGGCGCTGCTCGACTGGGATTACGTCGTCATCCTGTTCAACACCGAATCGGGCCATTTGTATCTGAGCGCCGCCTTCGTCTCCCTGGCGATCGGCGTCTACGCCATGCTGCGTCTCGGAAAGTTCGAGGTCTGAGCATGTTCTCGCTTATCGCACAAGGCGGCGACATGCTCGCGACCCTGGCCGTCGCCGCGTCGGTTTTCGGCGTGCTGTGGCTGGGATTTGTCGCCTTGCAGGAAAACGGCGCGCTGCGCGAGCGTTTGGCCGCCATCGTGCAGCGTCGCGGCACGGCGCGCGCCCAGGACACCGTCAGCCCGCGCAACCGGCCCAAGGTCGCCACCAATATGCTGCGGCAATTGGCCGAGAAGCTGAAGCTCACCCGCGGCGACGAGGCGGAAAAGAATGTCGGCCTGCTGACGCAAGCGGGTTGGCGCACGCGCGAGGCGCTGGTCGTCTATATCGGCATCCGCCTGCTGCTGCCCTGCGCCCTGACCAGCATCGCCATCATCGGCAGCACGCCCTTCGACCTCACCGGGCTGCATACCGCGATGCTCGGGGCCGGCGTCGCCATCGTGGCGACCTATGCGCCGCCGACCGTGCTGAAGCACATCATCAAGAAGCGCCAGAAGCGCTTTCACAACGCGCTGCCCGACGCGCTCGACCTGCTGATGATCTGCGCCGAATCGGGCCTCGGCCTCGACGGCGCGATGCATCGCGTGGCGCGCGAATTCCGCCGCTTTCTCCCGGAAATGTCGGACGAGCTGCAGCTCACCGCCCTCGAATTGGGCTTCCTGCCGAACCGACGGGACGCCCTGATGAATCTGGGCAAGCGCGTCGCCATCCCCGGCATGCGCAGCCTGATCAACACCCTGGTCCAGACCGAGCGCTACGGCACGCCCCTGACCCAGGCGCTGCGCGTGCTCGCCGCCGAGCTGCGCGAGGAGCGCATGCTCAACGCCGAGGAAAAGGCGGCCAAGCTGCCGGCCATCATGACCATCCCGATGATCTGCTTCATCCTGCCGGCGATGTTCATCGTCCTGGTCGGGCCGGCCATCATCCAGGTGATGAAGGCCTTCAAGTAAGAAAACCGCCGCCTAGCGCCGCCGCGGCTTTTTCCTTTTCCCGCCGATTTTTTTTGCCGTGCCTTTTTTCGGCGGCAGCTTGATGCCGAGCAGCCGCGCCGCGTTGCCGCCGAGGATAAGCGCCTTGTCGCGATCCTTCAGCCCGCGCGTCTTTTCGACGAAAGCCACCGGATCGGGCAGCGCCATGTCGAAGGGATAGTCGGTGCCGAGCAGGACGTGATCGGCGCCGTACTGCGCCACCAGATATTCGAGCTGGTGATGGGTGAAGACGATGGTGTCGAAATAGAGTTTTTTCAGATAGCTCGACGGCTTCTTGGCGATCCGCGTGCGCGCATCGGGCCGCGCGCCATGCGCGTGATCGATGCGTCCGGCATAGGCGGGCAGATAGCCGCCGCCATGCGCCAGCGCGATCTTGAGGCGCGGGAACCGCTCCATCACGCCGCCGAAGATCAAATGATGCACGGCAATTGTCGTGTCCAAGGGATTGCCGATGATGTTGGAGAAGAAATGGTTCGCCAACCGGCGGTCGGCGAAGCCGTGCGGATGCAGGAAGATCAGGATGCCGAGCTCCTCCGCCTTGGCGAAGAACGGGCGGAAGCGCTCGTCGGCGAGCTCCTCGCCGGCGACGTTGGGGCAGAGCTCGACGCCCTTGAACCCGAGCTCCTTCACCGCGCGCTCAAGCTCGCGAACGGCGAGTTCGGGCGCCTGCATCGGCACCGTCGCCAAGCCGACGAACCGGTCGGGATGTGCTGCGCACATGCTCGCCAGATTGTCGTTGACGATGCGCGAAGTCTGCGCCGCGAGTTCGGCCGGCGCCCAATAGTAGAACTGGATCGGCGCGGTCGAGATCGCCTGGATGTCGATGCCGTCGCGGTCCATGATCTTGAGCCGTTCCGCCACCGAGGTCAGCAGCGGCGCGATGGTCGCGGCCTGATTGGCGTCGACCTCCTTCGAGGCGGCGCTGTGGTGGAAGCTGTAGGGGTCGTGCTCGGGCCGGAACAGATCCTTCATCAACCCGGCGGCCCGCGGCGTGAAGACGTGGCAATGAATGTCGACGGTGGCGTGGCGCGGCTTGCCCGAACGCGCGCGCGCCATGATCGGCCCGCCATGGCCGCCGGCGGGGGCGCAGGTGAAGGTCAGCGTCATGCGCGCGCTCCCGTTGCTTTTGCGTTCTGGCACGCCCGCCAGAGCTTCAAGGGCGTCGCCGGCATGTCGAGATGGCGGCCGGCATCGCCGGGCAGCGCGGAGGATATCGCGTTCATGATCGCGGCCAGGGCGCCGGTGGTGCCCGCCTCGCCGCCGCCTTTCACGCCCAGGGGATTGGTCTTGCACGGAATCTCGAGGAACGCGTCGTTGAACGCCGGCGGCATGTCGGTCGCGCGCGGCACCGCGTAATCCATGAACGAGCCGGCGAGGAGCTGGCCCGATTTGTCGTAGACCGCGTTTTCCATCAGCGCCTGGCCGAGACCCTGCGCCACGCCGCCATGGACCTGGCCCTCGACAATCATCGCGTTCAACAGCCGGCCCGAATCGTCGGCGCCGCTATAGGCCAGCATCGAAAGATAGCCGGTCTCGGGATCGATCTCGATCTCGGCGATATGGCAGCCATTGGGGAAATGCTGCGGCGTCTGCGACACCAAATTGGTATCGAGCGTTTCCGCGATCTCGCCCTTGGCCTTGAGCTCGACCGATTTCCTCGCCGCGTCGAACAGCGAGATGCGCCGGTCCGTGCCGGTGACCTCGAAGGCGCCGTCGCGATAGCCGATATCGGCCTCCGACGCCTCGAGCATCAGGGCCGCGACCTTCCTGCCCTTCTCGATCACCGCCTCGGCGGTGCGGAAGAGCGCGCTGCCGGCGGCGGCGGCCGAGCGCGAGGCGAAGCTGCCATGGCCCTCGACGCCGAGCCGCGTGTCGCCTTGGCGCACCACGATCCGTTTCGGGTCGATGCCGAGCTTTTCCGCCGCGACGCGGGTGAAGACGGTGAGGTGGCCCTGGCCGGTCGATTGCGCGCCCAAGCCCACCACCAGCTTGCCGTCGGCCGGGAAGGAGATCGCCGCGCCCTCCGGCGGCAAGGCGCCCGAATGCTCGAGGAAGCACGAGATGCCCAACCCGCGCAGCCTGCCCTTGCCCGCGCTCTCCTGGCGGCGGGCGGCGAAGCCCTTCACGTCGGCCAGATCGAGCGCCTTGTCGAAGACCGCCGGAAAATCGCCGCTGTCATAGGTCGTGCCCATCGCGCCCTTGAACGGGATTTGAGCGGCGGTGATGAAGTTGCGCCGCCGCAGCGTCACGCTGTCGATGCCGCTGACCTTCGCCGCCTCTTCGATGAGGCGCTCGATGAGATAGTTCGCCTCGGGCCGGCCGGCGCCGCGATAGGCGCCGGTCTGCACCGTGTTGGTGTAGAGGCAGAGCACGTCGCAGGCGATTCGCGGGATGCGGTAGACCGTGGGAAAGCAGCGCGCGAGATTGAGCGTCGCGGTGAGCGGGCCGGCGCCGGTGGCGAAGGCGCCCATATCGGCCAGCACCTTGACGCGTAGCGCCACGAAATTGCCGTCCTTGTCGAGCGCCAGCTCGCCGTCGGTCACCATGTCGCGCGCCTGGTTGTCGGTGAGGAACGCCTCGGCGCGGCTCGAGCGCCAATGCACCGGCCGGCCGAGCAGCTTCGCCGCCGCCAGCACCACGACATATTCCGGATAGGCGCCGGTCTTCATGCCGAAGGCGCCGCCGATATCCTCGCAGATGACGCGGATTTTCTCGGGCTTCACGCCCATCAGGCCGGCCATCTGCTGGCCCATCAGCCACGCGCTTTGCGAGCCGCAGCGCAGCGTGTATTCGCCGGTGGCGGCATCGTGCCAGCCGGTGGCGGCGCGCGGTTCCATGGTGACGGCGGCGATGCGCTGATGGGTGAGCGAGAGCTTCGCCACATGCGCCGCCGCGGCGACGATCCGGTCGACCTCCTTGGCGTTGGCGCCGCCTTCGGACATCGGCCAGACGAAATCGAGGCAGACATTGCCGGAGGCCTCGGGCCAGACCTGCGCGGCACCCGGCTTCGGCGCCTGCTTGACGTCGATCACCGCCGGCGATTCCCGGTAATCGATCTCGATCAGCTCGGCGGCGTCCTGCGCCTGTTCCAGCGTCTCGGCGATCACCGCCGCGACCGGCTGGCCGGCATGCAGCACGCGCTTTTCGGCGAGCGCGGGCCAGCGCGGCGCGACGACCTTGCTGCCGCCGCGGCCGGGCACCGGAATGGGCTCGGCGAGGCTGCCGGTGCCGGCGAGATCGGCGGATGTGAGCACCGCCAGCACGCCCGGGAGCTTCTTCGCCGCATCGGTCCTGATGCCGCCTATGGCGGCGGCGGCCATGGGTGCCCGCAGGAAATAGGCCGCTGCCTGGCGCGGCTCGCGCAGATCGGCGGTGTAGCGTCCCTTGCCCTTGAGCAGCGGCTCGTCCTCGATGCGGAGTTGGCGCTGATTTGCCATGTGCTGAATCTCCCTGTGGCCTGCTTGTCAGTAGATGCCGAGATGTTGATGCAGGTCGAGGCCGCTCTTGATCAGCGCGGCGGAGGTGCCGGCGACCGCGACCCGGCCGCTGTTGAGGATGACGATGTCGTCGGCGATATCGAACACGAGCTTTGCGTTCTGCTCAACCAGGATGATCGACAGGCCCTGCTCCTTGAGGCGCCTGATGGTCGCCATGACCTCGGCGACGATCTGCGGCGCCAGGCCCTCCGAGGGCTCGTCCATCAGCAGCACGCGCGGATTGGACATGAGCGCGCGGCCGATCGCCAGCATCTGCTGCTCGCCGCCCGAGAGGTACCCCGCGACCTGATGCTGGCGCTCCTTCAGGCGCGGGAAGGTGGCGTAGACGGTGGCGAAATTCCACGGCGCGTGCGCGCCCGCCTTTTGGGGGCTACGCGAAGCGACCAGCAGATTCTCGCGCACCGTCAGGCTCTTGAAGATGCGGCGGCCCTGCGGCACCAGCGCCACGCCGCGCCGGGCGATATCCTCCGGCGCCCGGCCGCCGACGGCGGCGCCGAACAGGCTGACGCCGCCGCGGCGCGGGCCCAGGAGCCCGACCGCGACGTTCATGCAGGTGGTCTTGCCGGCGCCGTTGCGGCCGAGCAATCCCAGGAGCCGCGCCTCGCCCAGCGCGAAGGAGACGTCGTGCAGCACATGGCTGTCGCCGTAGAAGGCGTCGATTTGGCGCAGCGCCAGCGCCTCATTCGCCAAAGTAGATCTCCTTGATGCGCGGGTCGGCGACGATCTCGGCGCGCGTGCCTTCGACCACGATCTCGCCGAAATGCATGACGGTGATGCGCTCGGCGAAATCGAGCGCCACATCCATGTCGTGCTCGATCATGACGATGGTGACGTCGCGCGGGATGCCGGCCAG
>DASRKX010000118.1:0-4761 GCA_035648735.1 Allostellaceae bacterium | reverse complement strand
CTCCACGCCTGGCGCGATTTCCACTTTCTGATCGCGACCTCGGCGGCGACGCTGATCGGCGCCATGTTCGTCGTCGCCTCGATCGGCGGCCGCTTCCTCACGCCGACGCGCTCCGCCGCGAGCCGCATGTTCCTGACGCCGACGATCCTCCATCTCGGCTCGGTGCTGTTCGCCTGCGCGCTGACCCTGGTGCCGACGCTCGACGACCGCGCGCTCGCCGGGCTGCTCGGCTTGGGGGGCGTCGCCGGCCTCGGCTATTCCGCGGCCATCGCCTTCAACATCCACGGCCGGCGCCGGGTCGAATTCCAGGACCGCATCTGGTACGCCGCCGTGCCGGTGCTGGGCTATGCCGGCTTCATCGCGGCGGCGGCGCTCATCTTCCTGGATGCGTCGTGGAGCCTCGAATGCCTCGCCGCGGCGCTCGCCTTGCTCCTCCTTTCCGGCATGCGCAACGCCTGGGATATGGTCGTGTACTTCGTCACCCAGACGCCGGGCTGAAAGCGCACATGCGATTTGCCGGTCTTGCCGTCCTGTTCCTGCTCGCGTCGCTCGGCGGCGCGCGCGCGGCCGAGCTCACCATCACCGTCGACGGCCTCCGCAACGACCGCGGCCACATCATGCTCACGGTCTATGGCTCGGCCGAGGAATGGCTCAAGGAATCGCCGTCCGAGCACGACCGCAGCCTGAAGGCGGGCAACGGCTCGGTCGCCGTCACGCTCGATCTGCCGCCCGGCACCTATGCCGCCGCCGCCTATCAGGACGAGAACGACAACGGCCAGTTCGACCGGAATTTCATCGGCATCCCGCTCGAGGGCTATGCCTTCTCCAACGGCGCGCGGCCGTTCCTGTTCACCGCGCCGAGCTTCGCCGCGGCGAGCTTCACGCTGCCGCCCGAGGGCGCCACGATCCACATGCGCATGGTCTATTGGTAGCGCCGGCGCTAGGCTCGGCCCAACCACGGGGGAGATGGCCATGGACGATGCGACGATGATGGACAGCGCGGTCATGTCGATCCCGCTTTTTGTGCTGCTGGTCCTGCTGTGGGCCGGCTTCGCCATCGGCAACGGTTTCCTCGCCCATCGCCTCGGCCACAGCGTCGCCGCCTGGGTCATCCTGTCGCTCATCCCGGTGGTCAATTACTTCTTCTATTTCTTTGTCGCCTATGCCGTGCTGCTCGGCATCATCAAGCGCCTCAACGCGATCCAGGCCCGGCTCGCCGCGCCGACGACCTGAGCGCCGGGCGGCGGGAGAGCGGCGTGGCGGCCTACGATTTCGACCTCTTCACCATCGGCGCCGGCTCGGGCGGCGTCGCCGCGTCGCGCCGCGCCGCCAGTTACGGCGCCCGAATCGCCATCGCCGAGGACAGCCGCGTCGGCGGCACCTGCGTCATCCGCGGCTGCGTGCCGAAGAAGCTTTTGGTCTATGCCGCGCATTTTGCCGACGAATACCAGGACGCCGCCGGCTTCGGCTGGCGCGTCGCACCGCCGGTGCATTCCTGGCCCGATCTGATCGCCGCCAAGAACGCCGAGATCGACCGCCTCGAAGGCATCTACCGCAAGCTGCTGAGCGATGCCGGCGCGACGCTGATTCCCGGCCGCGCGATTCTGGTCGATGCGCATACCGTCGCCGTCGCCGGCAAGCGCTTCACCGCCGCCCATATCCTGATCGCCACCGGCAGCCATCCGGTGATGCCCAAAATCCCGGGCATCGAGCATGTCATCACCTCGAACGAGGCGCTCGACCTGCCGGAACTGCCGCGCCGCATCATCATCGTCGGCGGCGGCTATATCGCGGTCGAGTTCGCCGGCATCTTCGCCGGGCTGGGCGCCGAGGTGGCGATCGTCATCCGCGGCGAGCAGCTGCTGGCCGGTTTCGACGACGACGTTCGCGTCCACCTGGCGCGCGAGATGCGGGCGCGCGGCATCGAGATCCACGTCCGCAGCGAGATCGCGTCGATCGAGAAAATCGCCGCCGGCGGCTTCCGGCTGATGACCAAGGCGGGCCAGGAGCTTTCGGCCGATGCGGCGATGTACGCCACCGGCCGCAAGCCCAACACCGCCGGCATCGGGCTCGCCGAGGCGGGGGTGAAGCTGCGCCCGAGCGGCGCGGTCGAGACCGACGGCTGGTCGCGGAGCTCGGTGCCGCATATTTATTCCGTCGGCGATTCCACCGACATGCTGAATCTGACGCCGACCGCGATCGCGGAGGGCCGCGCGCTGGCCGAGACGCTGTTCAACAAGAACCCGACCAAGATCGAGCACGGCCATGTGCCGACGGCGGTGTTCAGCAACCCGACCGTCGCCGCGGTGGGCGATACCGAGAAAGCGGCGCGCGAGAAATACGGCGGCATCGACATCTATCGCTCGGTGTTCCGGCCGCTGAAGGCGACGCTGTCCGGCCGCGCGGAAAAGACGCTGATGAAGCTGGTGGTCGAGCGCGCCACCGGCAAGGTGCTGGGCGCGCATATGGTCGGGCCGGACGCGCCGGAGATCATCGGCGGCATCGCCATCGCCATCACCTGCGGCGCCACCAAGCAGCAATTCGACCGGACCATCGGCATCCACCCGACCGCGTCCGAGGAATTCGTCACCCTGCGCGACAAAGTGCCCGATTCGGAGGCGGCGAATGCGGCGGAGAGGGAACGAATGCCGCAGTCGGAGGTTCCTATCTCATAGACCCTGGAGGGAAAACGTCATGAGTCTCCTGCTCCTTATTATCATCATTGTCGTGCTGTTCGGCGGCGGCGGCTATTACGGCCACAGCCGGGGCTATTACGGCGGCCGCGGCTTCGGCGGCATCGGCCTGCTGGCGATCGTCCTGATCATTTTCCTGCTGTTCAGCTACCACTAGACCCACCACGCGGCAGCAATGCCGCGCCGGCATGACTCGGGCGCTGGCTTTGGCGGCGGAAAGCCGTTATCTGTGATGCTGTTATGCAATCATTGCGATAGCAGCAACGCCTCCTAAGCCATGGCCACGAAACAGAAATGGGCGCCCGACAGCTGGCGCCAGAAGCCGGTCAAGCAGGCCCCCGACTACCCCGACGCCAAGGCGGTCGCGGCGGTCGAGGCGACGCTGAAGAACTATCCGCCGCTGGTCTTCGCCGGCGAGGCGCGGCGGCTCAAGGCGTCGCTCGCCGATGTCGCGGCGGGCAGGGCCTTCCTGCTGCAGGGCGGCGATTGCGCGGAGAGCTTCGCCGAGTTCACGCCCAACAACATCCGCGACACCTTCCGCGTGCTGCTGCAGATGGCGGTGGTGCTGACTTATGGCGCGGCCTTGCCCGTCGTCAAGGTGACGCGCATGGCCGGGCAATTCGCCAAGCCGCGCAGCGCCGACAACGAGACGCGCGACGGCAAGACGCTGCCGGCCTATCGCGGCGACATCGTCAACGGCATGGATTTCACCGCCGCCGCGCGCGTGCCCGACCCCGCCCGCATGCTGCAGGCCTTCGGCCAGTCGGCGGCGACGCTCAATTTGCTGCGCGCCTTCGCCCAGGGCGGCTACGCCGATCTGCACCGCGTCCATAGTTGGACCCAGGGCTTCGTCGCCGACAGCCCGGCGGGCGAGCGCTACAAGGAGCTCGCCGACCGGCTGACCGAGACGCTCGACTTCATGGCGGCGTGCGGCCTGACCTCGGAGACCACGCCGCAGATCCGCGAGACCGATCTCTTCACCTCGCATGAGGCGCTTTTGCTGCCTTATGAGGAGGCGATGACGCGCGTCGATTCCACCAGCGGCGATTGGTACGATTGCTCGGCGCATATGCTGTGGGTCGGCGACCGCACCCGCCAGGCCGGCGGCGCGCATGTCGAATTCCTGCGCGGCGTCAAGAATCCGCTCGGCCTCAAATGCGGCCCGACGCTCGATTCATCCGATCTCTTGCGCCTCATCGACCTGCTCAATCCCGAGAACGAGCCCGGGCGCCTCACGCTGATCGCGCGCATGGGCGCCGACAAGGTCGAGAGCCACCTGCCGCCGCTGATCCGCGCGGTGAAGACCGCCGGCCGCAAGGTGGTGTGGTGCTGCGACCCGATGCACGGCAACACCATCGTCTCGTCGAACGGCTACAAGACCCGCGCGGTCGACCGCATCCTCGCCGAGGTCAAGGGCTTCTTCGCCGCGCATGAGGCCGAAGGCAGCTATGCCGGCGGCGTGCACTTCGAGATGACGGGCCAGGACGTCACCGAATGCATCGGCGGCGCGCAGGCGATCAGCGAGAACGCGCTGGCCGACCGCTATCACACGCATTGCGACCCGCGCCTCAATGCGAGCCAGGCGCTCGAGCTCGCTTTCCTGATCTCGGCGGAGCTGAAGAAGAAGCGCCACGCGTCGACGGTGAAGCGCCGCGCGCGGGCCGGGGTCCCCTGAGCGCGCCCAAGCGCGCCGCCGCCGCGCCGCCGCCGCCCGACCGGCCGGACGAGGTGACGCGGCTGACCGACGCCTATTTCACCAAGACCAAGGAGATCGTCCGCAAATTCGGCGACAAGCGGGCGACCTATGCCGTCTTCCTGCGCCGGCCGGTGATCGCGACGCCGAAGCTGATGGTCGATTTCCTCGAAGCGACGGCGCGCGCGCGCGGCACGACCTTCGACATCGAGCTCAACCATCAGGAAGGCGAATGGGTCGGCGCCGGCGAGCCGATGGCCTATGTCTCGGGCTCGCTCTATCACCTGGTCGATCTCGAGACGCTCTATCTGCAAAAGCTCGGCGCGCCCTGTGTCGCCGCCTACAACGCCTATGCGATGTGCGTCGATCTGCCCA
>DASRKX010000117.1:0-14717 GCA_035648735.1 Allostellaceae bacterium | reverse complement strand
GTCGTCGGATCGAAAACGCTGAGCAATTCGACGCCGGCTCCTTCCGCCGCCAGCATGGCGATCTCCGCCAATTCGCCAGCGCCGTAGAGGATGACCCGCTTGTTTCCGGCCGCGGCGCAGCGCGCGAAAACGTCGGCGTATTCCTGGCGCGCGGCGCGGAAAAACGTCAGCGAATAATCGAGATATTCGGCGACCAGCCGGCTCTTCTCGGTGAAACCCTTGGGTGTCAGGTAGTAGGCGTAGCGCCGGGTCGGCGCTTCCTTGATCTTGATCAGGCCCTTGCGGACGGCGCGATGAACCAGCGCATTGACCAGACCGACCGAAATGCCGATCTGCCGCGCCAGCGCGCGCTGGTTCGGGACGCTCTGTCCCGAAACATTGTCGAGCAGCTTGACCGTTTCGGCGAGATTGCCGTTTCGCGCCATGACCCCGCGCTTTCCGTCCGCCACGCCCAAAAGCCCGCTTTTGGCCTCGAATCAGGCCATGTTCATTGTGTGAACATATCTGTTCATGCTATGAACAGTCAACTGAATTTCCCAAGTATTTCTAGTGGTTTAGCCTATGAAAAACTGTCGATTTCCGGCCGCTTTTCCGGCCCTCGGAGCCCGGCGATGACGTCCCAGCTCGACGAGCTCGAGGCCCGGACGATCTATATCCTGCGCGAGGCGCAGGCGCGGATCGAGCCGCTCGGCATGCTGTGGTCGATCGGCAAGGACAGCAACGCGCTGCTCTGGATGGCGCGCAAGGCGTTCTACGGGCGGGTGCCCTTCCCGGTCATCCAGCTCGACACCGAAATGGAATTGCCCGAGGTCTACGAATTTCGCGACCGCTTGGTGCCGGAATGGGGGCTCGATTTCCATGTCGAGACCTGTCCGCCTTTCGAGTCCATCGATGCCGATCTGCCGCCGGCGGCACGCGCGGCCGCCCGCAAGACCGCAGGGCTGAAGAACCTGATCGCCCGGCAGGGATTCCGCGGCGTCATTCTCGGCATTCGGCGCGATGAACAGGCCACCCGGGCCAAGGAGCGCGTCTTCAGCCCGCGCGCGCTGGACGGCGGCTGGGATTTCCGCGACCAGCCGGCGGAACTCTGGGACCAATACAAGACGGATATCCAGGCGGGAGCGCATCTGCGCATCCATCCGCTGCTGCAGTGGCGCGAAATCGACATCTGGCGCTACACCAAACGCGAGAACCTCCCGGTCGTGCCGCTCTATTTCGCGCGCGACGGCATGCGCTACCGCTCGCTCGGCGAAAAGAACATCACCTTCCCGGTCCGCTCCAACGCCGCCACCATCGACGAGATCATCTGCGAGCTCGAGACCACCAACACCTCCGAGCGGGCGGGCCGGACGATGGATCACGAGGCGGAAGACACGTTCGAACGCCTGCGCTCGACGGGCTATATGTGACCATGAGCGAAACGGAATCGTCCCGGCGCCCGTCGCTGCGCATCGCCGTGGTCGGCCATGTCGACCACGGAAAATCGACGCTGATCGGCCGGCTGCTGCACGAGACCGGCAGCCTGCCCGAGGGCAAGCTCGCCGAGCTCGAAGCTTATTCGCGCCGGCGCGGCGTGCCGCTCGAATGGTCCTTTGCGCTCGACTCGTTCCAGGCGGAGCGCGATCAGGCCATCACCATCGACACCACGCAGATTCCGCTGCGCACAGCGCGGCGCGACTACATCATCATCGACGCGCCGGGCCACAAGGAATTCCTCAAGAACATGATCAGCGGCGCGGCGCAGGCCGACGCCGCCGTGCTGGTGATCGACTCCGGCGAGGGCGTCAGCGAGCAATCGCGCCGCCATGCCTATCTGCTGCAGCTCCTCGGCCTCCGTCAGGTCGTGGTCGCGGTCAACAAGATGGATGTCGCCGGCTATCGCCAGGACCGCTTCGACGCCGTGCGCGACGAGATGCTGCGTTATCTCAAGGATATCGGCCTGGTTCCCCACCATGTGGTGCCGATCGCCGCGCGCACCGGCGAAAACCTGGCGACGCGCGCACCGGCGATGGCCTGGTATTCCGGTCCGACGCTGCTCGAGGCGCTCGACGCGCTGATGCCGGCGCCGGCGCCGACCGAGCTGCCGCTGCGCCTGCCGGTGCAGAACGTCTATCGCTTCGACAGCCGCCGGATCGTCGCCGGCCGGATCGAATCCGGGATGCTGCGCGTCGGCGACACGCTGATATTCTCGCCCGGCGACAAGACCGCCCGCATCAAGACGATCGAGACCTGGCCCGAAGGCCAAGCACCCGCCGACGCGCGGGCCGGCCAGCCGGTCGGCATTACCCTGGACCAGCCGATCTTCGTCGAGCGCGGCGATGTGGCGAGCCACGCGACCCGGCCGCCGATCCTGACGCATGTCTTCCGCGCCCGGCTGTTCTGGCTCGGCCGGACCAAGCTGACGGTGGGCGCAACCTTGCGCCTGAAGCTGGCGACCCGGGTGGCACCCGCCTCGATTCAATCCATCGACCGGATCATCGATACCGACAATCTTACCGGACATGAGTCGGATGCCGTCGCGGGCAACGAGATCGCCGAGGTCACGCTGCGCAGCCCGAGCCTGCTGGCGCTCGACGAATACCAGACCAATCCCACGCTGGGACGCTTCGTCCTGATCGACGGCTACGACACGGTCGGCGCCGGAATCGTCAACATGAAGGGGCTGCCGGACGAGCGCGGCACCGCGGCCGGCACCGATAAAAATCTCTTCGCCACCGAGCATTTGCTCGACAGCGAGTCGCGCGGCCGGCGCAACGGCCACCGCGGCGCGGTCGTATGGTTCACCGGCTTGTCGGGCGCGGGAAAATCCACCCTGGCGATGGAGGTGGAGAAACGCCTCTACCTGAAGGGCTATCAGGTGTACGTCCTGGACGGCGACAATGTCCGCCGCGGCCTCAACGCCGACCTTGGCTTCACACCCGCCGACCGCCTGGAAAACATCCGCCGCATCGGCGAAATGGCGGCGCTTTTCGCCGATGCCGGGATGATCGTCATCACGGCGTTCATCTCGCCCTATGTCTCCGACCGCGGCCGCGCGCGGCAGGCCGCCAAGGGCGCCTTCCACGAGGTCTATATCAAAGCCGACGTGGCGACGTGCGAAACCCGCGACCCGAAAGGCCTCTACAAGCGGGCGCGCGCCGGCGACATCGCCAATTTCACCGGCATCTCGGCGCCCTATGAGGAGCCCACATCGCCGGAGCTCCTGATCGACACCACGCGCCATCCGGTCGAGGAATCCGTCCGCACCATCCTCGATTACATCGAGCGCAAGATCGTGCTGAAGACGGCGCGCCCGGCCGAATAGGATATCCTCAGAGCTCCCAGCGCAGCATGTGCGCCGGCAGCTCGACATCGCGCCAGATGCCCTTGATGTCCGCGACCAGGCCCGCGGGCTTCACCAGCCGCGCGAAATCCGCCATGCGCAGGGCGCGGTATTCGTCATGCGCTACCGCGCCGATCACCCCGTCGAAACCGTCGAGCGCCTCGAGCTTCCGGTGCAGATCGATGCCGTAAAGCTCCTTTGCCTCCCCGGCATCCGCATGGGCATCGTGCACCTCGACCGAATGGCTCGCCGCGCGGAGCGCCGTCACCAGATCCGCGACCTTGCTGTTGCGCAGGTCGGGAATGTTCTCCTTGAAGGTCAGCCCGAGAACGAGAAGTCGCGCGCCCGAAATCTTCCCGCCATGCTTGGCGAGATTTGCGGCGATTTGCTGCGCGACATAGGCGCTCATCCCGTCGTTGATGCGCCGTCCGGCCAGGATCACTTCGGGGTTGTGACCGAGGCTTTGCGACAGATGCGCGAGATAGAACGGATCGACGCCGATGCAATGGCCGCCGACGAAGCCGGGACCGAACGGCAGGAAGTTCCACTTCGTCGAGGATGCCGCCAGCACGTCATAGACCGACAGGCCGACGCGGTTGAAGATCATCGTCACTTCGTTGATGAAAGCGATGTTGATGTCGCGTTGCGCGTTCTCGATGACCTTTGCGGCTTCCGCCGTCCGGATGTTCTTGGCGACAAAAATCTGGCCGTTATTGATCGCACCGTAGATTTCGGCGAGCTTGGCGACGACGGCGGGTGTGTCGCCGGCAACCACTTTGACGATCCGGTCGACCGTATGCTTGCGGTCGCCCGGATTGATCCGCTCCGGCGAATAGCCGAGATGGAAATCCTTGCCGGCGACGAGGCCGGAAGCCGCGGCGATCTCGCCGCCGCAGATTTCCTCCGTCACCCCCGGATAGACCGTGCTTTCGAGCACCACGATCGCGCCCTTGGCGATCACGCCGCCGATCGTGCGGCAGGCGGCGCGGACGGCGTCGAGATCGGGCGTATTGTCCTCCGCCACCGGCGTCGGAACGGTGATGATGAAGACATCGGCGCCGCGCATGGCATCGGGCTTTTCGGTGAGCTCGAGCGCGCTCGCGCGCAAGACCCCCTCGTCGATTTCCCGCGTGCGGTCGCGGCCTTGGCGCAGCTCGGCGATCCGCTGCCGACTCGAATCGAAGCCGATCACGGAAAAACGCGGCGCCAGCGCGATCGCCAGAGGCAAGCCGACATAACCCAGGCCGACAATGGCGATGCGGTAAGTTGGCTTCTCGGTCATTTGCTTTATGGGGTTCGCCGCGTCGAGTGGAACGCCGACTGGATAAGATAAGATGGGTCTAGTAGCCCGCCCTTCGCCGCGAGGGCAATAGTGATTTTCGCCGGAAGCTGGGCTATAGAACCCCGACCTTAGACAGGAATCACCTATCCTCATGACCGTGCTGGTCACCGGCGCCGCCGGCTTCATCGGCTTCCATGTGACGCAGACGTTGCTCCACCGCGGCGAGCGGGTCATCGGCGTCGACAATCTCAACCCTTATTACTCGGTGGCGCTGAAGCGTGCGCGCCTGAAGGAGCTGTCGGGCAACACCCGATTTTCCTTTCACCGCCTCGATCTCGCCAAGCCTGGCGCCCTGGCCGCGATGGCGAAGCGTCAACGCGGCCTCGACCGGGTCATCCATCTCGCGGCGCAAGCCGGCGTGCGCTACTCGCTTGAGAATCCCCGCGCTTATGTTGCGGCCAATCTGGTCGCCCAGCTCGAGCTGCTTGAATTCTGCCGGACGCTCAAGGGCCTGAGACATCTCGTCTTCGCCAGCTCGTCCTCGGTCTATGGCGGCAACACCAAGCTGCCGTTCGCCGAAAGCGATCGGGTCGAGACGCCGCAATCGCTCTACGCCGCGACCAAGCGCGCCGACGAGCTGATGTCCTACACCTACGCGTATCTCTACCGCCTGCCGACGACGGGCTTGCGCTTCTTCACCGTCTACGGTCCGTGGGGCCGCCCCGACATGGCGGCGTGGCTTTTCACCGACGCGATCCTCAAGGGCAAGCCGATCAAGCTGTTCAATGCCGGCCGAATGCGGCGCGATTTCACCTATATCGACGACATCGTCGCCGGCGTGCTTGCCGCCCTCGATCGCCCACCGGCCGATCAGGGCACCGAGCCGCCGTACCGGCTCTACAATCTCGGCAACAATCACGCGGAGGAACTCGGCCGTTTCGTCGCCCTCCTCGAAGCCGCGATCGGCCGCAAGGCCAAATCGATCGACCTGCCGATGCAGCCGGGCGACGTGGCGGCGACCTTTGCCGACATCGCGGCGGCGAAGCGCGATCTCGGCTTCGCACCGACCACGCCGATCGATCGCGGCCTGCCCCGCTTCGTCGATTGGTACCGCGCCTATCACAAGATCCGCTGAGCGAGCGGCCGGACATGGCGGCGCGTCCCGCTGCATTCCTCGATCGCGACGGCGTGCTGAACCGCGACAACGATTTTGTCCATCGCCCCGAGGATTTCGTCTGGATCGAAGGCGCCCGACAGGCGGTCAAGCGGCTCAACGATGCCGGCCATCTGGTCTTTGTTGTTACCAACCAATCGGGCGTGGCGCGGGGATTGTTTCCGATCGCGGACGTCGCGCATCTTCATCGCTGGATCGATGACGAGTTGAAGCACATCGGCGCGCATATCGACGCGTTCTATGTCTGCCCGCACCATCCGACCGAAGGCAAAGGCGAATACCGCATCGCCTGCGACTGCCGCAAGCCGGCGCCCGGAATGCTCCTGCAGGCGATGCGCGACTTCCCGGTGGACCGGGCGGCGAGCTTCCTGATCGGCGACAAGGATCGTGACCTGGCGGCGGCGCAAACGGCCGGCATTCGCGGCGTGCGCTATGCCGGCGGCGATCTCGATGCGCTGGTACGGCGCATCCTGTCAGGCGCGGCCTAGCTCGTCGTACAGCACCGCGTAGCGCCCGACCATTGCCGCGATCGAATAATTTTCGACAATGCGCCGGCGCGCGGCGACGCTTCGGGCGCGCCGGGCATTTTCGTCTTCCGTCAGCAGCCTGACCGCCGCTGCGGCCAACCCAGCAGCGTCGCCTACGGGCGCCACCGCGCCGGTGGCGCCGACGATCGCTGCCGTGTCGCCGACATCGGTCGCGACAACCGGCACGCCCGACGCCATCGCCTCGCCGACGACATTGGGAAAGCCCTCGCCGAAAGACGTCAGCATGGCGAGATCGAGCGCCGATAGAATTCCCGGAATGTCGTCGCGCTCGCCCAAGGCCCGAAGCCTGCCGGCAAGCGCCGGCGGCGCCACGAGGCTGTCGGTGCCCGAGCCGACCAGCAAAAACCGCGCTTCCGGCAATGCGGCGGCGATGCGGGTCGCGGCGGCGAAGAAGGTCGCGTGATCCTTCATCGGATCGGCCCGCGCCACCATGCCGATCAGCGGCGCCGCGTCGGCCACGCCCAATTGCCGGCGACAGGCCGCGCGCTTGCCATCGTCGGGCCGGAACAATTCGGTGTCGAATCCATTGGGCAGCGACACCCAGCGGCGCGGCGCATAGCCGAGCCCTTGATGATAGGCGCGGCCCGCCTCGCTGTTTGCCGCGACCGCCGCCGGCATCCGCGACAGGCCCGCAAGCATGCGGCGGACCAGCGTCACCTGCCGCGAATATTGCGGCAGATCCATCGCCGAGCAGCGCAAATTCCACACCAGCGGAATCCCCGGCACGAACCGCGTGGCGATCAATCCGGCGAGATCGGCGTGATAGAGCCAGGTCAGCAACAGCGCCGGCCGCTCGCGGCGCAACAATCCGATGAGCCGTACCAGTCCCCCGACGGAAGGGCGGCCGCGCCGCATGCCGAGCGTTTCGACCGGAATGCCGGCGGCGCGCAAGCCCGCGCCATGGCTGCCCAGATC
Organism: Allostellaceae bacterium; assembly: GCA_035648735.1. Classification (GTDB taxonomy): domain Bacteria; phylum Pseudomonadota; class Alphaproteobacteria; order ATCC43930; family CGMCC-115725; genus REEB95. The sequence goes on along the minus strand of DASRKX010000117.1, from coordinate 7,476 downwards.
GGTCATCGACACCACCAGCGACGGAAAGCGGCCGCGATCCGTGTGCGTGAGCAGCCGGGCCAGCACCGCTTCGGCGCCGCCGCGCTCCAGCCCGGTGATGAGATGGACGATCTTCACGAGCGCGACGGCAATCCCGCGACGGCGTCGATCTCGACCTTCATGCCGGGCAACGCCAATTGCCTGACGCCGATCAGCGTGCTCGCCGGCTTGGTCTTGCCGAAGACCTCCTGGCGCACCGGATTGATCTTGGGCCGATCGGCAACGTCGGTGAGATAGACCGTGACCTTGAGCACGTCGGCGAAGCTGCCGCCGGCAGCCTTCAGGATCGCGCCGATGTGCCTGAACACCTGACGCACCTGGACGACCACGTCATCGCTGACGACCTTGCCTGATTCATCGCAAGGCATGACACCGGAGATGAACAGAAGATCGCCGAATCGTACGGCGTCGGCATAGTGGCTGATGGCCTCGCCGGTGCCCTCGCCCTTGATTTCCTGGCGCATCGAACCTCTCCTTTTTCGGCGCGCGAGCCTAGCATCGATTGACATCCCGGCCGCGACCGATTTTGCTGATACCGGAACGCCATGGATAAGCGCAATTCCAGCCGCATCGCACTCATCGGCTTCGGCGAAGTCGGCGCGCTTTTCGCGCGCGGCCTCGCCGCCTCGGTAATGCGAAGGGAAGCGAATGACGCGCAACGATCGACCAGGCGCTGAAACGGCTTAAGCGTGCAACAGTAAGGCAGCGGAGTAGTTATCCCGCGAAAATCTCCTTCAGCCGCTTGACCATCTGCGCGTGGCGCGGCGCATCGGCGACGCTGACCGCCTTGCCGATTCCGAGATAGCGCTCGGCCACTTCGGGATTATTCAGGAGTTCCCTGCCGGTGCCGGACAAGGTGACGCGGCCGTTCTCGATGACGTAGGCGCGGTCGGCGATCGCGAGCGACAGCTTGGCGTTCTGCTCGGAGAGCAGGATCGCGCGACCCTCGGCGCGCAAGGAGGCGATGAGCCGGAAAATCTCCGTCACCAGCACCGGCGCCAAGCCGAGCGATGGCTCGTCGAGCACCAGGATCTTCGGCTCGGCCATCAGGCCGCGCGCGATCGCCAGCATCTGCTGCTGTCCGCCCGAGAGATTGGCGGCCGGCTCGTTGAGCCGCTGACGCAGGATGGGAAACCGGCTGCCCGCCTGGTCGATACGCGTCTTCATCTTGGCCTCGCCCATCTCCCGGCGCCGCGCATAGGCGCCGAGGCGCAAGTTTTCGAGCACCGACAGCCCGCCGAAGACCTGGCGGCCCTCCGGCACCAGGGCGATGCCGGCCAAAACGCGGGCGCGCGGGCTCAGGCGATCGATGCGCTTGCCGTCGAGCGCGATCTCACCCGCACGCAACGCCAGGATGCCGGCGATGGCCTTGACGAGCGTCGACTTGCCGGCGCCGTTGGCGCCGACGAGCGCCACGATCTCGCCGGGCGCCACGGTCAGGTCGATGCCGTGGATGACGTCGGCAACCTCATAGCCGGTGGCGACGCCCTTCAGCTCCAGCATCACGCCTCCTCGGCCCCGACATAGGCGGCGATGACGCGCTTGTCCTGCTGGATCTGCTTGGGCGCGCCGGAGGCGACAATCGCGCCGGCATCCAAGACAACCACTTGGTCGGCAACGCCCATGACCAGCGACATGTTGTGTTCGACCACGATGACGGTAATGCCGCTGTCGCGCACCGCACGGAGCAGTTCGGCGAGATCGCCCGTCTCGGCGTCGTTCAGACCCGCGGCGGGTTCATCCAAGAGCAGCAGTTTTGGCTCGGCCATCAGCGCGCGCACCACTTCCAGGAGCTTCTGTGCGCCCATCGGCAGCTCGGTCGCCGCCGCATCGCGGAAGGACGCAAGACCCACCAGCTCCAACAGCGCGTCGGCCTTGACTACAAGGTCGTATTCCTCCCGCCGGGCGCCGCCGAACCACAGCATGTGCCGCCAGGCGGCAGCGCGTAAATGAAGATGCGCGCCGGCCAGCGCGTTCTCGCGCGCGGTCATGCCGGGAAAGATGCGCGCGGCCTGGAAGGTTCGGATGAGCCCCATGGCCGCGATCTTGGCCGGTTGGCAGCCCACCAGCGATACGCCATGGAACGCGACCGTACCGGAATCGGGGGCGTAGAGGTTGGTGACGAGATTGAACAGCGTCGTCTTGCCGGCGCCGTTGGGCCCGATCACGGCGGTGAGGCTGCCCTGTGGCACGGTCAGGCTCACATCGTCGATCGCCTTCACGCCGCCGAAGGCCTTGGAGAGGCCCACGATAGCGAGCGCCGCTTCGGTCATAGCCTCGCCCTTTCCGGCATGGCAACGGGCGCCCGGCGGACGAGCCGGCGGACGCCGGTCGCCAAGGCCCCGAAGATGCCCTCGGGCAACCACAGGAAGCACATCACCAGGAGCGCGCCCTCGGCGAAGGTCTTGTAGAGAGCAAAGGGCTGGAACACGGTCGGCAGCAGGGTCAGCAGCGCCACGCCGAGGATCGGCCCGATCAGCGTCCCCTCGCCGCCCGCCACCAGCATGGCGATCATCTCAAACGAACGCGGCGCGCCCACCATCTCGGGCGACAGGAAATGGAAATAGAAGGCATAGAGGCTGCCCGAAAGCGAGCCGAGCGCGGCGCTGATGAGGAAGGCGGCGAGCTTGTGGCGCACGACATTGACGCCGAGTGCGGCCGCCGCCGTTTGGTCGGTGCGCACGGCCTTGAGGGCGCGGCCGAATCCCGTGCGCATGCCGCCCTGCAGCATCAGCACCAGCACGACGATGATGCCGGCGACCAGGTAGTACATCGCGAAGGGCGTTGCGAAGGCGATGCCCGCGATGGCGAAGGCGGGGATGCCGGCGAGGCCCGACGGGCCGCCCGTTGTGTCGACCATGCCAACGGTCAAGGAATCGATCAGGAGGCCGAAGGCGAGCGTGGCAAGGGCCAGGTAATGGCCGCGCAGGCGCAAAGTCACGAAGGACAACGCCAGCGCTGACAGAACCGAGAGGGCGATGCCGGCAAGCGTGCCCCAGAGCGGCGACACGCCATAGGTGACGGCGAGGATCGAAGCGGTATAGCCGCCGATCGCCATGAAGCCGGCCTGGCCGAGGCTCACCTGCCCGGCATAGCCCATCAGAACGTCGAGCCCGAGAACCGCGATATAGAGAATCCCCGTGATCACCAGGGAGTTCAGGATGCTGCGGCTCGGAAAGATGAAGGGCAGCGCAAGTAGCAACACGACGGCCAACGCCGCGAACAGCACGCCGCCCCGTCCCTCGATGCGAACGATGGCGCGGTAGATGCGTTGCTCATCGCGCACGTCGGTGCGCCGCACCGGTCCGCTGGCGAAGAGTCCGCTCGGCCGCCATAGCAGCACAGCCAGCAGCACCAGCAGCGCCAGCGCATTGGCGAAGAGCGAGGAGACGTAGCCGGCCGCCAATTGCTCGGTCACGCCCAAGAACAGGCCGCCCGCGACCGAGCCGATGAAGCTTCCCATGCCGCCTATCGCGACCGCGATAAAGCCGAAATTGGTGAAGAAGCGGCCGGTGTCGAATTCAAGCGAGGTGATCGGGGCCACGGCGATGCCGCTGATGGCGGCGATGAGCGCGGCAAGACCGAAGCTCAGCAGCGTCATGCGCGGAACGTCGATGCCCATGAGACGCGCCGCCATACGGTTCTCGGCGCAGGCGCGGAGCGCCATCCCGAGCGTGGTGCGTTGGACCAGGAACCACAGCGAACCGATGATGCAGGTGGCGATGCCGGCGATCCAGAAGCCCTGCGTCGCGACGCGGATGTCCCACAGCACCACCGGTGCCTCGCCCGAGAAGGGCGGCAGGGCATAGGGCTGGCTGCTCCAGCCGACCAGCAACACCCCTTCGATCAATGTCAGGAGCCCGGCGGTCAGCACCAGCATGGAGCTCGTCGGCAGGCGCGAGAGCGCCGGAACGAACGTCCCGGCACCCAGCGCCAGGCCGAACAGCGCCGTGCCGAGCGACGCGCCCACCGCGGCAATCATCACCGGCAGGCCCCAGCTCACCTGCAGCGTGTACATCAGCAACGCGCCCAGGACGCAGAACGCGCCCTGGGACAGGTTGATGACTCCGGTCACACGAAAGACGAGCGAGAATCCCAGCGCAATGACCGCGAAGACCGCACCCTGCAACAGCCCGCCGATGACAATCTGGATGGCGAGGTTCATGTCACCGGCTGGGACCGTCCACCCACCTCACTTGAGCGGGGCGCCGGCCGGCTTGCTGACGACCTCCCAGGTGTCCATCTGCGGCGACCAGCGCGTCACGACCGAGTCGGTGACATCGAGACCGCGCTGCGGCGTCTTGGCGAAATCGTAAACGCCGTTGACGCCGGCGAAGTCCTTCAGATTAGCGATATGCTCGCGAATCTGCTGTGCCGTGGCATTAGGCCCGAGTTTCTTGAGCGTATCGACGACGATCATTGCGGCGTCCCAGGCAAGTTCGGAGGGGATATCGGGCCTGACGCCGGCATCATGAAAGAATTTGTAGAAGACCTTGTGCTTCTCAGCGACCGCCGGCGACAACAGCTTGGGATCGGTGACGATCCATTGCGCGGCGGGGATGTAAAGCTGCTTGGGCAGGAAATCCTTATACTGCGTCATCTGCGCATACGTCATGTTGCCGTCGGTGGTGCCGACCGGGATGTCGAGCCCGACCTGCTGAATGCCGCGAAAGATGGTGGCGATCGGCGCGCCGGTGCTCCACGCGATCATGGCTTGGGCGCCTGATGCCTTGATCTCGGCCATCTGTGCCGCGACGCTGACATCCGTGGTGTTGAAATGCGCGGTGTCGGCCACGGTCATTCCCTGGTTCTCAGGCAAGGCCAAAACCGATTTGATGCCATTCTCCGCATCCTGGCCGGTGGCGTCGGTGCTGAAGACGAGGCCGATCTTCGTCCAGCCCTTCAACCGGTAATAGCGGATCAGGGAAGTGGCGAGATCGAGTGTCGACACGCTGGCGGTGAAGACATAGCTGCCCGCTTCGGGATGGATGCCGGGCGACAGGCAATAATCGACCGGACCGCTCTTCATCAGCGGATCGATCGCGCGACAGATCGCAACCAGAGACGATCCCATCATCACGACGGGCTTCTGCGCCAGAATCTCGTTGGCAAGCTGCACGCCCAGCTGGGGCGAGGTCTGGTCGTCCTGAATGACGAAATGAACTGGGCGGCCGCGGATGCCGCCCGATGCGTTGACCGCCTTCTCCGCGATGCCGAGCGAGATCTTTTCGCCTTGGCCGAGGAAGGCCGCGCCGCCGGTCAAGGGCAACATGACTTGGATATCGTAGGGTTCGGCGGCGCGCGACGGCGCAACACCCAAGGCGCCCAGCGCGCCCAAGGCGAGGAAAAACAACTTGGTTTTCATGGCAATTTCCCCTCTGTTATTGCTTATCGGGTCATGATGCATTCGCGACCACCGCGCAGCAAGGCCAAAACCCGCCGAAAAGCTTGCTCTCTTCACCCTCGACCCCGTGATGCTTTATCCTAGGGAAGGGAGAAAACCATGACCGTCAGCGCACCCTTGAAAAAGCTCATCGACGCCGCCGCGCCCTATTGGGCGGGCGAGGCCGAAGTGTTCCGGACCTATTGGAACAGCGACCAGCGCACGCGTGAGACCGATCGTCAATGGCTCGCCTATCAATGTTCCAAGGAAGTCTGGGGCTCGGGCCTGGCGCCCGCCGACAAGGGCATCTTTCTCGGCCCGGCCGAGGAATTGATCGCCGCCTTCCCGAAGATCGACACCGAGATGGACCGTCACGAGGTTCTCGCCATCGCCGAGGGACTGCGGGCCGAGTTCGCGCATTACTGCGCCTTCGCCGACGCCTATGACGCGCTGGCACTGCCGGGCGAGCCGAAGCTGACGCCGCAGATGGTCAAGCTCGCCTGGAAGGAAGACCGCGAATTGAGCGAGCTGCGCTTCAAGCATCGCCGCGAGCTGCCGAAGCTCGGCCAGCGCGCCACCAATTTCACCGAGGGCGGCTATTGCACGCTGTTCTCGGAAGGCATGAAGCTGAAGAACCAGACCGGCGGCAGGCACGGCCGCGCCAACGCCTTGATCGCCGAGGCCTGTGCCAAGGTCTATGACGACGAGTTCGGCCATATGCTGAAGGGCGTCGTCGGGCTCGACGGCGACCGGATGTCGCCGGCGGATTGGCGCCTGCTCGAGGAGATGTCGGTTGCCCAGCTTCGCCTGCGCATCGTGATGCGCAACTCGCAATTCGGCTATCCGCTCGCGCCGCAGCGCCTGCAGGAACTGCTTGCCGGCGCGGGCGAGCCGGTCGCCTTCGATTACGAAAAGGCACGCCTCGCCGCCTAAAGCCTAGCCGGCGACCACGGCGCCGCCATCGACCACGATCGACTGGCCGGTGATGAACCGGCCGGCGGCGCCCGCGAGCATGACCGCAACGCCGGCGATGTCCGCCGGCTCGCCGAGACGCCCGAGCGGCGTGGCCGCGAGGCGCTTGGCCAGCACCTCCTTATTGTCCGTCAGCGCCTTCGAGAAATCGGTGCGGATCAATCCGGGCGCGATGGCGTTGATGCGGATGTTGTGCTTGCCCCATTCGTTGGCGAGGCTGCGCACCATCTGCATCACCGCCGCCTTCGACATCGCATAGGCGCCGAGATTGGGCGAGCCCCGCAGGGCGCCGATGCTGCCGATGAATATCACGGCGCCGTCGCCGCGCGCCGCCATCTCGGGCAGCACGAGCGAGCAGAACCAGAGCTGGCTCTTGACGTTGACGGCCATGACCTTGTCGAGGGCGTCGTCCGCCACATCGGCCAGCGGCCCGAAGGCCGGGTTGATCGCGGCGTTGAGCACCAGCACGTCGATCTTGCCGAATTCGGCGCGCGCCCGGTCGACCAGCGCATTCACCTGATCCTTGTCGCCGATATTGCAGGCGACGGCGATCGCCTTGCCGCCCGCTTGCTGGATCGCCGCTGCGACCTCATCGCAGGCGGCCTGCTTGCGGCTCGAAATCACGACACGGGCCCCTGCCCGCGCCATCTCCTCGGCAATCGCCCGCCCGATGCCGCGCGACGAGCCGGTGACCAGCGCGGTCTTGCCGGTCAGATCGAATAGCCCCATGGGCGCCTCCGTTCACATTGCCGCGATGCTACACAGCCGGCCGGTTGCGGGAAACGGCATACGCATGCGAACCTTGCCGCAACCGGGGAGGAAACCATGACCATGAAGCTCTTCACCTATTTCCGCTCGCAGGCGAGCTATCGCGTCCGCATCGCGCTCAACATCAAGGGCCTCAAGCGCGAGGACACCTTCCTCCATCTCGAGCATGGCGACCAGCACCAGGAAGCCTACAAGAAGATCAACCCGCAGGCGGTCGTGCCGACGCTGTTCGACGGCGATCTCAAGCTCTTCCAGTCCTTCGCCATTCTCGAATATCTCGAGGAGAAATATCCGCAGCCGCCGATCCTGCCGCA
>DASRKX010000116.1:0-11965 GCA_035648735.1 Allostellaceae bacterium | reverse complement strand
ATTTTAATTATCTGATTCTAAAGTATATTTTTCTAACAAAAAATCGGCGGATTTGCGCGCGATTCATGACCCAGCGGCGTTGTTCGCCCCAGCGAAATCGAGTAACCTTTTGTCATCCTGACGCTGGCGCCGAGGCCAGCGTTTCGCATTAGAAAACTGCCAAAAAAGGCCCAACCGCCCGTGGTCGCCAACCCGTCGCCGCCTGCGTCGCCTCCGCCGCCGACCGACATCACGCCGGTAGCGATCGAGGAGGAGATGAAGCGCTCCTACCTCGATTACGCGATGAGCGTGATCGTGGCGCGCGCCTTGCCCGACGTGCGCGACGGGCTGAAGCCGGTTCACCGCCGCATCCTGTTCGCGATGAAGGAGGCCGGCAACGACTGGAACCGTGCCTTCCGCAAATCCGCCCGCGTCGTCGGCGACGTCATGGGCAATTACCACCCGCATGGCGACTCGGCGATCTATGACGCCATGGTGCGCATGGCGCAGGATTTCTCGATGCGCCTGGAGCTGATCGACGGCCAGGGCAATTTCGGCTCGATGGACGGCGATCCGCCTGCCGCGATGCGTTACACGGAAGCTAGGCTGTCGCGCGCCGCCGATTCCCTACTCGACGATATCGACAAGGAAACTGTCGACTTCCAGCCCAATTACGACGGCAGCAAGAAAGAGCCGAAGGTCCTGCCGGCGCGCTTTCCCAACATTCTGGTCAATGGCGGCAGCGGCATCGCCGTCGGCATGGCGACCAACATCCCGACCCACAATCTGGGCGAGGTGGTCGACGCCTGCCTCGCCTATATCGACGACCCCGCCATCTCGATCGAGACGCTGATCGAGACGGTGCCAGGCCCCGATTTCCCGACCGGCGGCATCATCCTCGGCCGCGTCGGCATCAACAGCGCCTATCGCACCGGCCGCGGCTCGATCATCATGCGCGGCCGCGCCGCGATCGAGGAAATCCGCAAGGACCGCGAAGCGGTCGTCATCACCGAGATCCCATACCAGGTCAACAAGTCGCGCATGGTCGAGCGCATCGCTGAATGCGTGCGCGAGAAGATCATCGAGGGAATATCCGACCTGCGCGACGAGAGCGACCGCGACGGCGTGCGCGTGGTGGTTGAGCTCAAGCGCGACGCCATGGCCGAAATCGTCCTCAATCAACTCTATAAATTCACTCCGCTGCAGGAGAGCTTCGGCATCAACATGCTGGCGCTCGACGGCGGGCGTCCGATCCTTATGGGGCTGAAGGAGATCATCGCCGCCTTCATCGCCTTCCGCGAGGAAGTCGTCACCAAGCGGACGATCTACCTGCTCGGCCAGGCACGCGGCCGCGCCCATATCCTCCTGGGATTGGCCGTCGCCGTCGCCAATATCGATCCGGTGATCGCCCTCATCCGCAAGGCCAAAGATCCAGCCGAGGCGCGTGAAGGCTTAATGGCGCGCGCCTGGCCCGCCGCGTCGGTCGCCGCGCTGGTGGGGCTGATCGAGGAGGAGGGGCGCTCGCGCCTTGCTTCCGACAACAGCTACAAGCTCTCCGAGGACCAAGCCAAGGCGATCCTCGAGCTGCGCCTGCAGCGCCTGACGGGGCTCGAGCGTGACAAGATCGCCGAGGAGTTGCGCGCGATCGTCGACGAGATCAAGACCTATCTCGACATCCTGGGCTCGCGCCCGATTCTGCTCGATGTGGTGCGCAAGGAGCTGCGCGAGATCCGCGAGCAGTTCGTGACGCCGCGCAAGACGGTGATCGAGGACAGCACCGTCGAAACCAATATCGAAGACCTCATCCAGCGCGAGGACATGGTGGTGACGGTCAGCCACGCCGGCTATATCAAGCGAGTGCCCCTGGCCACATACCGGGCGCAGCGTCGCGGCGGCCGCGGCCGCGCCGGCATGGCGGTGCGCGAGGAAGATTTCGTCAGCCAGGTATTCGTCGCCTCGACTCACGCGCCGGTGCTGTTCTTCACCAACACCGGCCGTGTCTACAAGCTTAAGGTCCACACCCTGCCGGTCGGCACGCCGCAATCGCGCGGCAAGGCGATGGTCAATTTGTTGCCCAATCTGTCGGAGAAGGAATCGATCTCGAACGTATTGCCGATGCCGGAAGAGGGCGCCGAGACGGAGGGCATGACCATCGGATTCGCCACCGCCAAGGGCTATGTCCGGCGCAACGCGTTGTCGGATTTCGAGCACGTCATGGCTAATGGCAAGATGGCGATGAAGTTCGAGGGCGAGGATGCCGACGACCGGCTCATCGCCGCCGCGATCTGCACCGCCCAGGACGATATCCTGCTGGCGATGCGCAACGGCAAGGCGATCCGCTTCCCGTCGGAGGATGTCCGCGTCTTCTCCGGCCGTTCCTCGGTAGGGGTCCGGGGCATCAAGCTCGGCAAGAGCGACGAGGTGCTGTCGATGTCGATCCTGCGCCACGATGAAGTCGAATCCGAACAGCGCTATGCCTACATCAAGGAAGCGAACAAGCGCCGCCGCGGCGACGATGACGAAGTGGTTGAAGAAGATACCGAGGAGGCGGTTGTGGCCGCCACCATCAGCGAAGAGCAATTCAACGAGATGGCGGCGCGCGAGGAGTTCCTTCTCACCATCACCGAGCGCGGCTACGGCAAGCGCGTTTCGGCCTACGATTACCGCATCACCGGCCGTGGCGGGCAGGGCATCGAGAATTTGAAGCCGACCAAGGGCCAGGGCGCGACCATCGCCGTCTTCCCGGTGCGCGGTAACGACCAACTGATGCTGGTCACCAATGAGGGCACCGTCATCCGCACGTCCGTTGAAGACATCAGCATCCGGCGGCGCGGCAGCGGCGGCGTCGTGGTTTTCAAGCTCGATGAAGGCGCGCGCGTGGTTTCGGTGGCGCATCTCGCCGAGGCGAGCGACACTTCCGTCGACGGCCCCGACGTTGCGTCGGGAGGCGAGGGCAAATGAGCGCGGTCCGCATCGGCGTTTATCCCGGCACCTTCGATCCGATCACCAACGGCCATGCCGACATAATCCTGCGCGCGACCAAGCTGGTCGATCGCCTGGTCATCGGCGTCGCGCGCAACGCCGGCAAGGGTCCGCTGTTCTCGACCGAGGAGCGCGTCGCCATCGTCACGGAGGAGATTGCGCATCTTCCGGCGGAGGCGAGGAAGCGCATCACCGTGAAGCCGTTCGACACGTTGCTGATGAAATTCGCCGTCGACAACGGCGCCTCGGTCATTATCCGAGGCCTGCGCGCCGTCTCTGATTTCGAATATGAATTCCAGATGGCTGGCATGAACAGTCGTATCAATGCCGAGGTCGAAACCGTCTTTCTCATGGCATCCGACCGTTTCCAGTTCATCTCCTCGCGCTTCGTGAAGGAGATTGGCAGTCTTGGCGGCGACGTTTCGCCTTTCGTCAGCGTACGGGTCGCGCGCCGCATTGCCGCGCGCTTCAAGGCCGGCAAGGATCGCAGCAAGAAAAGCAGCGCGTGAGCCACCACGAAGCCGCAACATGAAACCGAATTAACTTGGCTCGATCGATGGCCTCGACGCGTAATGTGGCGTGGCGGTCTTGTTGCCGCCCGCCTGCCTCGACCCCCTTGGCGGGCATAGAGCCCTGGGTCCGCCCCGTCTGCGCGTCCCTCCACTGCCGCAGACGGGGCGATCCAATCTTCTCGACATCATCCAGATCCCCGATGTCACGCGAGGCGCGTTCAGGCGCCGTTGCGCGTCGACCTTCGACCGGAAAGGCCTGCCGATATGACGAGCGCTCTCTTCTCGCCGCTTAAGCTACGCAACCTCACGCTCAAGAATCGCATCGCCGTTTCGCCGATGTGCCAATACAGCGCCGATGATGGCGTGGCATCCGACTGGCATCTGGCGCATCTCACCAGCTTGGCCTGTTCGGGTGCCGGGCTAGTGGTAATCGAGATGACCGACGTCGAGCGCGAGGGCCGTATCACGTCGGGCTGTCTCGGACTTTATTCCGATTCCTGCGAGGCCGGTCTGAAGCCGGTGATCGCCGCCATGCGGAAATGGGGCGGCGCCGCCATCGGCATTCAGCTCGCGCATGCGGGGCGCAAGGGTTCGACGCACAAGCCGTGGGACGGCGGCGCGCCGCTGAAGCCCGAAGAGGGTGCGTGGCAAACGGTGGCGCCGTCGCCCTTGCCGTTCAGCGAAAAATCGCCGGCGCCGCGCGAGCTCAGCGTTGCCGACATCGAGCGGCTGGTGCTGGCCTTCGTCACCGCGGCACGACGCGCCGAGCGGCTCGGCATCGATACGCTCGAACTGCACGGCGCCCATGGATATTTGTTGCACCAGTTTCTCTCGCCGTTGGCGAACCACCGCACCGACGAATACGGCGGCAGCTTGGCCAACCGCATGCGCTTTCCGCTGCGCGTCGTCGAGGCGTTGCGCGCCGTTTGGCCCAAGGAAAAGCCGCTCGGGATGCGCGTCACCAGCACCGACTTTCTCCGCGGCGGCTGGCGCATCGAGGACGCGGTGGTGTTCGCACGCGAGCTCAAGGCGCGCGGCTGCGATTACGCCGATGTGTCCGGCGGCGGCGTCGTGCCGGTGGCGCCGATCCCGGTGGCGCCCGGCTACATGGTCGAATACGCCGGCCGCATCAAGCGCGAGGCACAGATCGCGACGCGCTCCGTCGGCATGATCCTCACCGCGCCGCAGGCGGAGACGGTGATTGCCAGCGGCGAGGCCGACATGGTGGCGCTGGCGCGCGCCATGCTTGACGATCCCCATTGGGGCTGGCACGCGGCGGAGGCGCTCGGCGAGAAAATTCCGGCGCCGCCGCAATATGCGCGCGCCACGGCCGAGACCTGGCCCGGTGCCAAGATTGTCCGCCCGAAGACGGCAGATGCCGGGGAATAATTAACCAAGGCTGCGCCGCCTTAAGCGGCTTTTAATGCGGTGTTGTTTAGCATCGTCCCTCCAGCCCCGGGAGGGCAGACGTCATGCAAGACTTTATCCGGACTTTGCAACGAGACGAGCGCGGCGCAACCTCGATCGAATATGCGTTGATCGCTAGTTTGATCGCGGTCGTCATTGTCGCCTCCGTCACGGTGACGGGGACCTCGGTCAAGAACATCTTCAACTCCGTCGCGACGTCGTTCTGACGCGCGGGCCCATCCCGCGCTTCGCAGGGCGGGCGCGTTAAGCATGTTCGCGCCGCGCGAAAAAATCTCCCGTTAACCATAGCCTGTTACTGAAAATCTTCGCCGATGATGTTACAAAATCATCGTAATTCGCGGCGATCGATTAACCATGAGAAGCGCGCATCCGAACGAGATGACGCGCCACGGGATGACGGATGCTCGACGGCTATTCCGCGCCTGACCTGCTTTATCGCAAAGCCGCGTCCCCTGCGCGCCAGCTCTTTCTCGTCACCGGTGGCTGCGGCTTCATCGGCTCGCACCTCACCGAGGCGCTCGTTGCGCGCGGCGACGTCGTGCGCGTGCTCGACGATCTGTCGCACGGCAAGCGCGAGAATTTGCCGCGCGGCGTCGAATTCATCGAAGGCGACCTCGCCGACCCGGTGGCGTTGCGCCGCGCCATCCAGGACGTCGACGGCTGTTTCCATCTCGCCGCCGTGTCGTCTATCGCCGAATGCCATGCCCGCTGGCTCGATGCGCACCGCATCAATCTGACGGGCACGATCAGCGTTTTCGACGCCGCGCGCAGGGGCCGGAATGACGCGCCGGTGCCCGTGGTCTACGCCTCCTCCGCTGCGGTCTATGGCGAGCAGGGCGCCATCGCGCTGAGCGAGAGCCTCATGCCGCGGCCGATCTCCGCCGCCGGTGCCGACAAGGCAGGTTGCGAACTGCATGCCAAGATCGCCCAGGTGATGCATCGCGTCCCGACGATCGGCTTGCGCTTCTTCAACGTCTACGGCCCGCGCCAGGACACGGTTTCGCCGCATGCCGCGGCCGTGCCGAATTTCTGCCGCGGTCTCGCCGACCGTCGCCCGATTTCCCTGTTCGGCGACGGCGGGCAGCTGCGCGATTTCGTCTATGTGAAGGACGCGGTGGCGGCATTGTTGGCGGCGATGGATCACGGTCCGCGTCAGGCCGAGATTTTCAATGTCTGTACTGGCCGCGGCGTCACCGTCGCGGCATTGGCCCAAACCATCGCAAGAATTGTCGGAGTGGCGCGGAAAATCGACCATCGGCCGGCACGACCGAGCGATATGCGCCATGCACTGGGCGATCCAGCGCGGGCGCGCGATGCGCTCGGCATCGAGGCCAGCACCGATCTCGAAACCGGCTTGCGGCTGACACTCAAATCCTACGCCGCTGCCGGCGTCGTCTGATCGGGCGACCGTCAGCCGATTTGTCGCGCGACCAGCGGGCCGAGCGTGTTCGCAACCGGCAGCGGCAGTACTCGCCACATCGCGATCATCGCGCGGTATTTCGGATTAAGCGGATTGATCTCGGGCAATTCGCCGCCGCCCGGCAGGTCATAGCGATAGGCGAGAGGCAGCGGGCTGAAGCCCCAGTAGGTCTTGTAGTCGAAGGCGCCGGTACCGCGCTTGCTGCGGCCGAAATCGAACAGCGTCGCACCGCGCGCGACGGCACGCTCCATCAGTCGCCAATAGAGCAGGTCATAGGCGTGCAATGGCCGGGCAGCCGCGCCGGCGCCGCCGTAATACGGCATCGCCCGGTTCTTGAAAAAGAACGTCATCAGCGCGGCGACCGGGCCCCGCGGCCCGACGATCGCCGAGATCTCGACATCGTCGCTGAATTCGCGTACCACCGCGGCGTAAAAGCGCTTTGGCAAGATCGGTGTGCCGAGGTTGCGGAGACTCTCGCCATAGAGGCGGAAGAAGGTGTCGATGCTGGCGGCGGTCTCGACGCGCAACGCCGGGTTGTCGATCGCCTTGCGGAGATCGGCGCGCTTTTTGCGCGGGATGGCTTTGAGATTCGCCTCCGCCGTGGGCGCGAGGGCACGCGCGAAGCCGCAATAGAGCCCATCCTTGGCGCGCCAGCCGGGCAAGGCGCAACCGGCGGGCAGTGTTTCCTGCCGCAGCTCGATGAAATCGACGCCGAGCGTACGGCCGAGCCGGGCGGCTTCATCGGCCAGGCGCTGCGCCGTCTCACCATCCAGAGCGGCAATACCGCCGCCGACGGTGAAGCCGGTCGACAATAGCGCATGGCCGAAGCGCCGCGATTTGACCTCGACGAGGGGAAGAATTCCGGCGAGGTCGCCGCCGCGCCAGGCGCCACGATAATGGGTTCGATGGTCGAGCGTGCTTTCGATGATTCGGCGCCAGCCGACACGGTGGAAGAACGTCGCGGCGGCGGCATGCTGGACGAAATCTTCCCAGGCGCCTTCCTCGCTCGTGGCGAGCGGCCGGACGATCAGGGCGGGAGGCCGCGCCAGCGTGTCCGGGCTCATACCCGTTCCTGCCGGAGCCCGGTCTCGTAGAGTCGGGCGTAGGTATCCACCATGCGCTGCCAGGGGAAATTCATCCGCACCTGCGCGCGGTTGAGGCGGCCGAGATCGCGGCGCCGCGTCTCATCGAGCGCGAGCGCGGCGAGGGCACTCGCGAGCGCCGCTTCGTCGCCGCGCGAGGTGACGAAAGCGCGGTTGCCCGGCGCCACCATCAGCTTGACGTCGCCGACATCGACGCTGGCGATCGGCAAGCCCATCGCCATGGCCTCGAGAACGGTCATCGGCATCTGCTCGGTGTCGGAGGACAGCGCGAAAATATCGAACAGCGCCAGCGCGCGCTGCGGCTCCCGCACCGGCCCGAGGAAAAGCACGCGTTTGCTGAGGTTCTGGCTTCGGGCGAGGGCTTCGAGCGCGGGGCGCTCCGGGCCATCGCCGGCAAGGACGAGGCGCAGGGGTGCGCCGGCCGGGATGCGGGCGAAGGCGCGGATGAGCCGCGCCAAATTCTTTTCCGGCCGCAGCGGCGCAACCGTGCCAATGACGATTTCATCCGCGGCGCGTGCGAACAGGGGCGCACCAGCCGCGGTTGCGGCAAAGTCGTCGGCATCGATGCTGTTTGGTACGTAGCGCACGCGTTCGGGCGGTAGCCGCCATTGCGCGATCGCGATGCTTTCGAGCGTGCGCGACGGCACGATCAATGTTTCGGCGCGGCGCAGCGCCCAGCGGCGCAGCATGATTCGGCGGCGCAATTGTCGCTCGGCTTCCTCGGGGCCGAAGCCGTCTTCGGCATGGATATGCCGGCGATGGGCGAGCAGACGGTTGGCCATCGCCCATTCGATGGCGCCCCAATTGTAGGTCAGCAGCAGATCCGGCCGAAGCGAAGCGAGGCGCTGCGCATCGGCATCGACGCGCGAGAACAACCCGCCCTTTACCGGTGCCGCCTCGATGGCGACGCCGAGCGCCGGATCGAGGCGATCGCGGCAGCCGTCCTGGCCGTTGATGGTGAGGATGGTATGGCGGAAGCGGCCGCCTAGGGCGTTGATCAGGCGGGCGAGGCGGATTTGTATGCCGCCGACGCCGAAGCCGGGCAGGACATGCACCAGATGGCGCGCCGAAGGCTGCGCCGGCCTGGGGGCGCGGGGGGTCGTCGCGGCGCGGGCAAGCGTCAGCGTCATGCGGCGAGGATGCCCCCGAAATGGCTAAAGAATTGATAGCGCAGGGTTAATCACGACACGGCCAACTGGCACCGGCAAAAAAATACGGCGACTTCCGCGAGGGAAGTCGCCGTCCAGTCGTCCGCCTACCATGGAACTTGTGTGGTGGCTGCTCCGAGCGAATTTTGATCGTTGGTTCTTCGCCGGCGGACACACTCAACAACGCAAGACTCGGGCCAAGTGAAGAATATCGTTGTGTTTCAATTGAATGAGTGGAAACGGCGGGACGGTGCGACGTTGAATTGTCAAACGTGCCGACGCAAAAAAAAGCCCCGAATGCCGGGGCTTTCAAGTTGGGGGGGGCTGATCACGCCGGCGTCGCGCCAGCGGTGTCAGGTATCCCCGTCATAGCGGCAAGATGGTTAAAAAAGGGTTTACGTCCGCGCCGCGGCTGCGGTTTATAGCTCGCCGAGGTATTTGCGGGCGAAACGCAGCAGGGTGAGATCGCTGGTCTGCTTGGCGACCGCTTGGATCTCGTGAAAATAGGCGCGCAGGCCGACCGAATCGATGCGGCAGGATAGCCAGCCGACGAACTGATCCGGGGTCTTGACCCAGGCCGGCAGGGGGTCAAGCGTCGAGTCAAAGGGCAGGATACTCTGCATGATGCGCCAACGACGGTGGCGCATCATGTCCAGCTCATCGCCTTCTTGGGCGTCCGGGCTCCAGCTCGGGCGCGCAAGGGCGGCTTGCATCTGGCGAAACATCATCAACCTCGAAGCTTTTCCTGGGGCGGTTTGTCTTTATTGTTGGATGTGACAATAGAAAGCGTGCCCCCTCAGCGCAATCCAAAAATATTGTTAAAATCCAATCAAATAGCGTTAACTCTTAACCATAATTTTCGGCGGCGGGAGGCGTTTTCGGCATGATGCGGGCGGCAGTGGTGGGGCTTGGCTGGTGGGGCAAGACGATGGTCGGCACGTTGCGCGCCAGCGACCGGTTAAAAGTCGTCCTCGGCATCGATACCGACCCGGTCGCCGGCGATTGGGCGCGCGGCCAGGGCCTGGCTTTCGCTGCCGAGCTCGAGGCGGCGCTGGCGGATCCCGCGGTCGACGCCGTCATCCTGTGTACGCCGCATTCGCGCCATACAGCGCAAATCGCCCGTGCCGCAAAGGCTGGCAAGCACGTCTTCTGCGAAAAGCCTCTGGCGCTTAAGCGGAATGAGGCCGCGCAATCGGTCGCGCTGTGCAACGCCGCCAAGGTGGTACTCGGCATCGGCCATGAGCGTCGCTTCGAGCCGCCGATGCGGGAGCTGCGCCGGCTGGTTGATTCCGGCGAGCTCGGCCGCCTGCTGCAGATCGAGGCGAGTTTCTGCCAGAACAAGCTGATGCATCTGCCGGCCGACAATTGGCGAAGGTCCGTCGTGGAAGCGCCGGCGGGGCCGATGACCGCGACCGGCATCCATCTGCTCGATCTGGCGGTGAGCTTCTTCGGCCCGGCGGACAGCGCGCTGTGCCGTAGCAGACAACTCGGCAGCAATTTCGCCAATGGCGACACGCTGGCGGTGCTGGTCACCTTCAAGAACGGCGGCGTGGCACTGATCAACGCCATCCTGGCGACTCCTTTCGCCGGCCGCTTCACGCTTTACGGCGACAAGGGGTGGGCTGAGGTACGCGACCTGAGCCATCCCGAAAAGCCCGAGGGCTGGGTGCTGACCCGCTGCGACGTGAGCAGCCGGACCACGACGCAAGATTTCCCGCCGGCGCCGTCGGTGCGGATGAATCTCGAAGCCTTCGCCGACGCCGTCGCTGGTCGCGCGCCCTATCCGATGCCCCAGACGGAGATGATCGCCAACATCGCTGCGCTTGAGGCGATCCTTAGCTCGGCCGCGAGCGGCGCGATCGTTTCGGTTTCCTGAGCGCCGCTTTCAGTCGCACATTCTCGGCGGCGAGGCGTCCCATCTCGCGCTCGGTGCGGCTTAACCGTGCTTGCGCACGGATCAACTCGCGGCGCAGCAGCGCGAGGTAACGGTCGGCGCGTTCCATCGCGCGATGCTGCCCGCGGCCCGCGATTCGCCGCAAATGTAAAATCGAACGACGGTGAAGGCGGATTAACGATAGATTCTTTGCATTAACTTTGTATTTGCTTTGAAGACGCTGAATATTTGATTTAGATTTTTTCATCTTCGGGAAACGTGCGGCAGAAAGCCAATCGCTCAACAGCGACGGATTTGGCTTGATGTCTACATTGGCCCAGCGTCTCAAGCAGCGGTACTTCGGGTGGTATCTTCATCCCTACGGCATGCTGCTGCGTCGCGTCGAGGCGCTCCTGGGTGCCGAGGCGGTGCTGGTCGACGCCGGCTGCGGCCGGGGCGCCCCGAGCCTGCGGCCGTTCCGCGGCAAGGCGCGGCGGCTCATCGGCATCGACGTCGTTCCCTTCAGCGAGAAAGTCGACGGCATCGAGCTGCGCCAGCGTGACTTGGCCGATACCGGCCTCGCCGACGAATCCGTCGACCTGATGTATAGCCAGGCGGTGGTCGAGCATGTGCAGGAACCGGACAAGGTTTTCGCCGAGATCGCGCGCGTGCTGGTGCCGGGCGGCGCCTATATCGCTTTGACGGCGAACAAATGGGATTACGCCTCGCTGCTGGCGCGGCTCATCCCGAACCGGTTCCATCCCTGGATCGTGCGCCACACCGAGGGTCGCCCCGAGGAAGATGTTTTCCCGACCGCCTACAAGGCGAACACGCGGCGCGACGTGGCGCGCCACGCACGGCGCCACGGTCTCGAGGTCGCCGAGTTCCGCTACGTCGGTCAGTATCCGAGCTATTTCATGTTCAATGGCGGGCTCTTCTTCCTCGCCACGCTCTATCAGAAGCTGATCGAGCGCACGCGCCCCCTCCATTGCCTGCAAGGCTGGATTTTCTTCGTTTTGAGGAAGCCCGAAGGCGCCGCCGGCGAACGCAATAGCGCCCAGCCGGCCGCGTAACAAATCGTCTCGTTGATTCCTTCCTAGTTCGGCGGCTGCCGCGCACTGAACGGCACGATCAGCGCATGCCGTGGATGCCGCCGCCGATCGAGCGCGGATCGCGCAGGCCCCACCGGTCGAGTTCGACCGCCAGCAGGAAATCGCGCAGGGTCCGGTTGAACAGCTCGCTGTCCTCGAGGTTGAGGATGTGCCCGGTCTTGGGCAGCACCACCAGGCCCGAAGCGGGGATGGAGCGTTTCATCAGCAGCCCGGGCTCGAGACACGGTTCGTCCTCGTCGCCGGCAACGATCAACGTCGGCGCCGTGATCTTTTTCATCTCGTCGGCCAGGTCGTAGAGCGAGGGGCGGCTGGCCTGTACGCCGCGCAGCGTGTTGGCCGAGCCCTTGGCCGAATGTTTTGCCAGGCGGTCGGCGAAAACCTGCCAGCCGCGCGGGTTCTTGTTCTGCA
>DASRKX010000115.1:0-5470 GCA_035648735.1 Allostellaceae bacterium | reverse complement strand
GCGATAGGCCGCGTGCCGGCCCATGTTGATACCCGCCGCGACCTGGCCGATGCCGCGCGAAGCGGCGAAATTTTCACACGCATCGAGCAGGCGGCCGAAATGCCGCGCCGCCTCGATGCCCCGCGGCACGGCGGCGAATTTTACGTAGCAGCTCGCCGAGCCGCCTTCGCTGCCCTTGCCGGCGTGGCAGATGGCGAAGCCGCGGATTTGCGAGCCCTCGGCAAGCACCAGGATTTCGCCGAGGCCGAACTCGAGTACCATGGCGATCTCGCGCGTCAGATCGAGCCCGGCCCAGATTGCGTCGGTCAACTTGCCGCAGCCGGCGATGAGCGCTTCGCGCTCGCGCGCCGTTGACAGTGCCACCGCGTTCGCTACCGGCGTGCCGGCAACGGCCGGCTTCGTCATGATAGGCATCAAGAACCGTGGCCAGAAGCCGAATTCCTCATAGAGCCGGACGTGGCTCGTCCGCTCGGGAAAGGTAAAAAGACCGACTAGGCGACTCCGCCAGGTGTCGAAGACCGGCATGGTCGCCTTCATCAATTGCCGCGCGATGCCTTTTTTCCAGTGGCCGGGATGAACCGCCAGCGGCCCGAAGAGCCCGAGGCTGCCCCAATTATTGGCGACGGCGACGCCGACCATTTCGCCATCCGCCTCGGCGATAAATCCGCCATCCGGAAATGCCCAGCACCGGGCGGGCAGCAGCGCCGCGTCGCCGCGAAAACGGGCTGGGTCGGGCAGGTTGAAGAGCGTTCCAAAGGCAAGCTTGCGAATCTGCTCGGCTTTGGGGATATCGGCCGTACGGAGTTCGCGGATGCGGATGCCGTTGGTCATCGGGCCAGAATGTAGCGGCGCCGTGCCGGGCTGTCGCCGCTTTAGTGGAAGTCGCGCGAGCCGTGTCGCAGGCGCGCAACAGCGATGAGAGTTGCACCTGACGAAACTCTGTTTCGGCGAAGCGAGAGCTAGAATCGAAAGAACGAGGGAAGCCGGCGAGAACCCGGCGCGCCATTAGGCGCGCCGGGTGCCGCGTTCGTTTAGCGCCAGACCGGCTGGCCGAGATTGACCTGGTCCGGCTGGGTGACCAAGCCGGCCGCCGCACCGGTCAGACCGCCGACCGCCGCGCCGAAGCCGGCGCCGGCCGGACCACCGGCGATCGCGCCGATGGCCGCGCCGGTGCCCGCGCCCAGCGCCGCGCCGGAAAGGGTCCGGTCGACAGGGCTGGTGCCGCAAGCCGCCAGAGCGAAAGTGGCCGCCATAATAAGAACAAATTTACGCATGGCAGTGTCTCCTCTGTGCCGTTGGAAAAACGAACGGCCAATAAACCGAGGGCGGCTGGATTCCGTTCCGCCATGCCACAGTAACGTCACAGACGGAACGAAAACCGCACTGCCGGGTTCTTACAGGACATTTTCAGCAAGCCCTGGAGGGCATCATGCTTCGAACGTTGCTCCTCGTTATTGTGATAATCCTGATCATCGGCGCCTTGCCGACCTGGCCGTACAGCGCGGGCTGGGGCTATTACCCCGTCGGCGGCGGCGGATTGTTGTTGATCATCATCATCGTCCTGCTCGTCGCCGGAATCATATAGCGCCGCGATCGTTCGCGCGGCTCGGCCCCCGAACTTGGCCTGGCGCCGAGCCGCGGGAGAAATAGTCAGCCCCTGAGGCCGAGGAAAGGCTTCACCGCGTTCCAGAATCCGTCGGGATCCTGGATGTGCGGCGAATGTCCGCAATGCGGCAGCGCGACCAGCGTCGCTCCCGGGATGTCGGCGGCGAGCGCGTGCGACAGCGCCGGCGGCGTCGACCTGTCGCGCAAGCCGACGACGACCAGCGTCGGATTGGCGATTGATTTTATTTCGGCGCGCAAATCGAGCTTGGCAAGGCCGCGGCAGGCAGCGGCGAAATGTCCGGGATCGGCGCGCAGCAGCGAAGCGCGCCTTTCCTCGGCGATCTGCGGATGGTCGGCGAGAAAATCGTCGGGAAACATCCGGGCGAGCGCCATCTCGACCACCGCAACCATGCCGCCCTTTTCGACGCGCTCGGCCATGGCGTGGAAGGCGGCCTTGCCGGCATCGGGAATAGCGGCGCCGGTGTCGACCAGCACCAGCTTGCCGAACTGCTGGCCGTGGCGCACGGCCAGCGCGACAGCAACGAAGCCGCCGAAGCCATTGCCGAGGAGATCGGCGCCCGGCCCGACGCCCGCCCGGGGCAACGCCTCGGCGATGCGGTCGGCGAAATCCTCGAGACCCGGCCCGGCCGGCGCCGAGGCGCCGAAGCCCGGCAGATTGACCAGCACCAGGCGCCGCTCGCGGGCGAGGCGGGGGGCGATGCGATCGAAGGCGGTGCGGTCGGATAGCAGCGAATGGAGCAGGACGAGGTCGCGTCCCTGACCGCGCAATTCTATATCGAGGGCACTTTGTCCGACACCATCCATCTTTCTCCCTTCGGCGCCGTGGCGCCCGCCTCGGTTTTCGGCTAGCCTTTCCGATAATAAGACCGTCCAAGCGGCATAGAATAAAAATTCGGGGGGAGTGATAACCATGTCCGCCATCGTCAATACGGGTGCGCGTCTCGATCGCCTGCCGATCTCATCCTTCCACTACCGGATCTTCTGGCTGATCGGCGCCGGCATGTTCTTCGACGGCTACGATCTCTATATCGCCGGCCCGGTCCTGGGCACGACGGTGAAAAGCGGTTTCTCGACTCTGGCGCAGAACGGATGGTTCCTGTCGCTCACCTTCATCGGCATGACGGTGGGTTCGCTCATGGCCGGATTCCTCGGCGACCGCTATGGCCGACGCTTCACCTATCAGTTCAACCTGATGATCTTCGGCCTCGCATCCCTGGCGGCGGCTTTCGCGCCCGACATCTACTGGCTCAATGGGCTCCGATTCGTGATGGGGCTCGGCCTCGGCGCCGAAATCGTCGTCGGTTACGGCACCATGACCGAGTTCGTCCCGCCGCAGGTCCGCGGCAAATGGATGGCGTTCATGGCGTTTGTCGTCGTCTCGGGCCTGCCGGTGACCGCCTTGCTCGCGTGGCTGACGATTCCCGCCTTCGGCTGGCGCCCGCTCTTCGTGATCGCCGGCATTGGCGCGCTGATCGTCTGGTATCTGCGCAAGAACCTGGCTGAATCGCCGCGCTGGCTCGAAAGCAAGGGCAAGACGGCGGAAGCCGAGGCCCTGATGCAATCGATCGAGCGCGAAGTTTCCGGCGGCAAGCCGTTGCCGCCGCCGGCCAAGCCGGCGCCGATGCCTTCGTTCCAGCTGTCATCCCTCATCGGGCCCGAGTTGTTGCCGCGGATGGTGGTCGGAAGCGTCGTCCTTATCACGATCAACGCGCTGATTTTCGGATTCGTCAATTGGCTGCCGACTTTCTTCGTCCGCCAGGGAATGAGCGTGACCCAATCTCTCACCTATACGCTGGTGATCGTCTCGGGCTCGCTCATCGGTTGCGCGCTCGGCGCTTTCGCCGCCGACCGCCTCGGCCGCAAGCCGACTATCATCGGGGCGTCGATTTGGAGCATCGTCTTCGGCGCGATCTATCCATTCGTCGCCCAGCCGGCGATCGTCCTTTCCGTCGGATTCGTGCTGATCGTCGGAATTTACGTGCTGACGTCGCTCCTGTACGGCGTCTATACGGCGGAGCTCTTCCCGACCGAAGTGCGGCTCAGGGCGAACGGCATCTGCAACATGTTCGGCCGCGGCGCGACGATCGTGACGCCGCTGCTTGTGGTGACGTTGTTCCAGACTTGGGGGGTCACGGGCGTACTCGCCATGATGATCGGTCTCCTCCTGATCCAAATCGTCGTTGTCGCTGTGTGGGGGATCGAGCCGGCGAAGCGGCGCCTCGAGGATCTCGAATCGGCAAAAGACGGCGTCGCGCCTGCGCGAGCCCGGGCGTGAAATCGATCGCTTCGTCCAGGCGGTCGGAGGCGCCGCGCTGACGATGTCGTTTGAATTGGTCGAGCCCGGTTCGCTTAAAGAGGTATTCGGTCTACTCGATCCCGGCGATTCCGCGGTGCGGCCACTGGCCGGCGGGACCGCGCTCATGCTGTTGCTGAAATCCGGCTTTTTCCGACCGAAGCGGCTGGTGAGCCTGCGCGCGGCTGGCGCGCGGCTTTCGGCTATCCGCGTCGAGGCCGATGGGAGACTGCGCATCGGCGCGATGACGCGGCTGGCGACGCTCGAACGCGCGCCGGAAATCCGCGGCGGCTTTCCGGTCATTGCCCAAACGCTGAGAACCCTGTCGAACGTCCGGGTGCGGAACGTCGCGACGCTCGGCGGACATCTGGCGCATGCCGATCCGCATACCGATCTGCCGCCGGTGCTGGTGGCGCTCGGCGCGTCGCTGATCGTCGCCGGCCCCGAGGGCGAACGCACCGTACCGGTCGAAGGCTTTGCCACCGGCCTCTATGAAACCGTGCTCAAGGGCAATGAGATCATCGTCGAGATCGTCGTGCCGCCGCTCGGCGGCAAGCGCGCGGCTTACGCCAAATGCACAACCCGCTCGGCCGATGACTGGCCGGCGCTGGGCGTGGCGGTGACGGTCGATGCCGACAACGCGAAGGTGAAGGACGCCCGCATCGTCCTTGGCGCGGCGGTGGAGCGGCCGACGCGGCTGGTTGCGGCGGAAGCCGTGCTGCGTGGCGGCCTCGACGCGGCGCGGCTCGTCGAGGCGGGCAGGGCGGCGGCGGACGAGGCGCGGGTCATCGGCGATACGCGCGGCTCGGCGGCGTACAAGAAGCAGCTTGTCGAAGTCTTCGTCACGCGCGCGCTGCGCGCGGCGGTGGGGCCATGACGGCCAAGACGCTTCCAGCCGGCCAAATCGGCCGCTCGGTGCCGCGGTTCGAAGGCCGCGCCAAGGTCACCGGCCGCGCGGAATACATCCACAATCTGCGCCTTCCCGGCATGCTGCACGGCAAGCTCTTCCGCAGCCCGGTTGCGCATGGCCGAATCCGGTCCGTTGATGTGACGGCGGCAAAAGCATTCCCCGGCGTGTTCGGCGTCTACACGAGCGCCGACATCCGCACCGTCATCCCCGATCCTTATTACGGTCCCGCCTTCCACGATCAGCCGATCCTGGCGATCGACAAGGTTCGGCATATCGGCGAGCCGATCGCGGCGGTGCTGGCCGAGGATCCGCATGTCGCCGAGGAGGCGGCGCGGCTCATCGTCGCCGAATTCGACGAGATGCCGGTCGTGATGGACGAGGTCGAGGCGATGACCTCCCCGGCGATCGTCCATGATGTGCTGCGGCCCGCCGGCACCTTTCCCGATCTGAAGCATCTCGAAGGACGCAAGGGCACCAACCTCGCGCTCGATTTCCAATTGCGCCGCGGCGATGCGAAAAAGGCTTTCGCTGACGCGCCGCATGTCTTCGAGCACATCTTTCGCACGCAGCAGGTGATGCACACGCCTTTGGAACCGATGGTGTCCGCGGCGGAAGCGGGCGATGCCTCGCTCATTATCCAC
>DASRKX010000114.1:0-6613 GCA_035648735.1 Allostellaceae bacterium | reverse complement strand
GGTCGTCACCTGCACGGCGCTCGGCCGGCGGCTCGGAGGGAATGAGCGCTCCGAGCCCACGTCCCAGCCCACCACGGCGCACGTTCATGCTCAGCTCCTCAGCCACCGTACGGTTCGACCTGACGCGCGAGCTCGCGCGCGGCCTCGAGGTAGGACAGTGCTCCGGTGGAACCCGGATCGTAGGTCATCACGGTCTGGCCGTAGCTCGGCGCCTCGCTCACGCGCACCGATCGGGGGATGAGCGTCTTCAGCACGCGCTCGCCGAAGTGCACGCGCACCTCGTCGGCCACCTGGGCCGCCAGGCGAGTTCGCGCGTCGTACATCGTGAGCAGGATGGTCGAGATGTGCAGCTTCGGGTTCAGGTGGGCCTTGACGAGGTCCACGTTGCGGACCAGCTGGCCCAGCCCTTCCAGTGCGTAGTACTCGCACTGGATCGGGATGAAGACCTCCTCCGCGGCCACCATCGCATTCACCGTCAGCAGGCCGAGTGACGGCGGGCAGTCGATGAGCACGTAGTCGAGCTGATCGCCGTCCGGTACGTACGCATCGAGTGCGCGCAGCAGTCGTGACTCCCGCGCCACCAGCGAGACCAGCTCGATCTCGGCTCCGGCCAGGTCGATGGTGGCCGGCGCCGCGTACAGGCCGGGGATGCCGCCGACCGGCTGGACGACCGAGGAGAGCGCGGCCCCCTCCACGAGGACCTCGTAGACGCTGGGCGTTCCCGCCGGGTGGGGCACCCCGAGGGCGGTCGACGCGTTGCCCTGCGGGTCGAGGTCGAGGACCAGGACGCGCAGGCCGCTGAGGGCGAGCGCGGCGGCGACGTTGACCGTCGTCGTCGTCTTGCCGACGCCGCCCTTCTGGTTGGCGATGGCGATGATGCGGGTGGCCGGGCCCGGCCCGGTGTCGGGGCTCATGGCGTCGCCGCGCCGCTGATGGGCGCGATGTTTTCCAGCCGCAGGATGCGGCCCGACGGATCGGAGCGACTCGGCGTGATTCTGGCGGTCATGCGCCAGCCGCGTTCGGCGTCGCGCAATTCCTCCTCCATCCCCCTGCCCTTGAGGAATAAGCATATACTGTGGGTCCCAAGGAACGGAACTACTATATGTAGTAGGTTATCCACAGGCGCCAAGGCGCGCGCCACGACCACGTCTGCCTTGATTCCCAAGACTTTTTCCGCCCGGACGGCGTGGATATCCACAGCGGCGCCGGTGACGCGCTTGGCCTCGCGCAGGAAAGCAGCCTTGCGCTGGTCGGATTCGACCAGATGGACGACCGGCACGCCCATCACGGCGAGCACCATGCCGGGCAGGCCGGCGCCGCTGCCGAGATCGATGACGGTCCGGGTATTCCCCGGCAGCAAAGGCATGAGCTGGGCCGAATCGAGGATGTGCCGGCGCCAGACATCGCCCAAGGTGTTCGGCCCGACCAAATTGATCCGGCTGTTCCAGGCCCGCAGCAATTCGACATAGGCCCCCAGGCGATCCAATGTTTCACGTGAAATGCCGGTCAATCGGGCGAAGCCCTCCTGCCCCAGCCGCGTGCCGACCGGCCGCTCATTGACCTGGAGCATCATGCCGAAGCCCGTTCGTCGTCGTCGCGCCGGACGTAGCGCAGCAGCGCCGCCAGCGCCGCCGGCGTCACGCCCGAAATCCGCGCCGCGGCGCCCAGGGTTTCCGGCCGCGCGGCGTTGAGCTTGCTGCGGATCTCGGCGGAGAGCGAACCGATCGCGGCGTAGTCCAACTCGCGCGGCAGGCGGAGGCTCTCATCCCGGCGGAAAGCGAGGATTTCCGCCTCCTGGCGCTCGATATAGCCGGCATAGCGGCCGTCAATCTCGAGCTGCTCGGCGATATCGGGGCGCATGCCGGCAAGCGCCGGCCAGATGGTGCTGAGCCGCGCCACATCCACGCCCGGATAGGCCAACAGCTCGGCGGCCGAGCGCGCCACGCCGTCCGCCTTGACCGCGAGGCCCTGCGCGCGCAGCGCGGTCGGCGATTTGGCCAGGCCGCGCGCGAGACTGCGCGCCGATTCCAGCGCCTGTTCCTTGGTGGCGAAGGCCGCACGCCGCGCCGGCCCGACGCAGCCCAGCGCGACGCCGCGCGGCGTCAGGCGCTGATCGGCGTTGTCGGCGCGCAGGCTCAGCCGATACTCGGCGCGCGAGGTGAACATGCGATAGGGCTCGTCCGTTCCACGTGAAACCAGGTCGTCGATCAGCACGCCGATATAGGAGCTGGCGCGGTCGAGGGTGAATTCGGCTGCGCCAGCGGCGGCGAGCGCGGCGTTGAGGCCGGCGATCAGGCCCTGCGCCGCCGCCTCCTCGTAGCCAGTTGTGCCGTTGATCTGTCCGGCTAGGAAAAGCCTCGGAATCCTGCGGGTTTCCAGGGTCGGACGCAGCTCGCGCGGGTCGACGAAATCGTATTCGATAGCATAGCCGGGCCGGCGCATTTCGGCGTGTTCGAGGCCGGGAATGGTCTTCAGCAGAGCTTGCTGCACGTCGCGCGGCAGCGAGGTCGAGATGCCGTTCGGATAGACCGTGTCATCGTCGAGCCCTTCGGGCTCGAGGAAGATCTGATGGCGTTCCCGCTGAGAAAAACGCACCACCTTGTCCTCGATCGACGGGCAATAGCGCGGCCCGACGCTTGCGATCTGGCCGGAATAGATCGGCGAGCGGTGCAGATTGGCGCGGATGAGATCGTGCGATGCCGGCGTGGTCGCGGTGATGCGGCACTCGATCTGCGGCGTGACGATCTTGTCGGCCAGGAAGGAAAACGGCGGCGGCGGCTCGTCGCCGGCCTGCCGGTCGAGCCCGTCCCAATCGATGGTGCGGCCGTCGAGCCGCGGCGGCGTCCCGGTCTTGAGCCGGCCGAGGCGAAAGCCGGCCTGTTCCAGGCTCAGCGCCAATCCCACGGCCGGCGCCTCGCCGATCCGGCCCGCCGCGGTCTTCTCTTCGCCCAGGTGAATGAGGCCGCGCAGGAAAGTGCCGGTGGTAATGACCACGGCGCCGGCTTTCAGGCGCTCGCCCTGCCCCGTGACGATGCCGGCGCAGCGGCCGTCCGCGGCGAAAATCAGCTCCTCGGCGGCGCCTTCCAGGATGCTCAGCCCGGCACGCGAAGCGAGCAGCTCCTGCATCGCCGCCCGGTAAAGCTTGCGGTCGGCCTGGGCACGCGGTCCGCGTACCGCCGGTCCCTTGCTGCGATTCAACACCCGGAATTGGATTCCGCCGCGATCGATGGCGCGCGCCATCAGCCCATCGAGCGCGTCGATTTCTCGGACCAGATGCCCCTTGGCCAACCCGCCGATGGCGGGATTGCAGGACATTTCGCCGATCGTCGCCTGATTATGGGTCAGCAGCGCGGTTTTTGCGCCGAGCCGCGCGGCAGCATCGGCGGCTTCGCAGCCGGCGTGGCCGCCGCCGATGACGATAACGTCGAAATTGCGCATAGGCGCAATCTAGGGAGGCGGGTCGGGGGTGTAAAGCGCGCGACGCCGATGTTCCGGTGCCTGTTTCACGTGAAACAGGCAGGACCTGAGCGCCTCAAGTATTACCAAGGTTAAGATCAATCAGCGCAAAGGGAGATTTTCTAGCTGTCCTTCTGCCCTAGTAATACTAAATATAGGGTTTCCTATGGCAAACAGACACCAACATCTGGTAAAAGCAGATCGATTCGACCCCGGAACGTCCCGCGAACCAATACTATCTGTTGTGTCTTGTAGCCCTAGAAATCACCAAATGTTCCATTTATTACTTGCCGATGCAGAATTCCCGGAACAGCACGTCGAGCAGATCCTCGATGTCGACCCGGCCAGTGATGCGACCCAACGCCCGAACGGCGCCGCGCAGTTCCTCGGCGGCGAGCTCGGGCAGATCGGCGTCCGGAAAGCGCGCCAGGGCGGCGCGGCATTCCTCGAGGGCGGCGCGGTGGCGGGCGCGGGTGATGAGCGCCGCGCCGCCGCCGAGGCGCTTTGCCACTTCAAGTAGTAGCCGGGCTTCGAGTGCCGCGAGCCCGTCGCCCGTCCGAACCGAGATGCGCAGGGCCGGGCCCGCGCCGAGTTCATCCGCCCAGTTCGCTCCGGCCACGCCAAGCAGATCGATTTTATTGGCGGCAATTATGGTGTTTTCGTCGATAATTTCGCGTATCGCCATTGTATCGCCGGCACGGCTTGCGTCGATCACCAGCAATTTCAGATCGGACGCAGCGGCGCGGGCGCGGGCGCGGGCGATGCCTTCGGCTTCGATCGGATCGGCAGGCGCGCGCAACCCTGCGGTGTCGGCGAGGATCACCGGATATCCCTCGAGATCGAGTGCCAGCTCGATGACGTCGCGCGTCGTCCCGGCGCTGGCGGCGGTGATGGCGATCTCCCGCCGCGCCAGCGCGTTCATCAGGCTCGATTTGCCGGCATTGGGCGGCCCGATGATGGCGATGGCGACGCCGTCGCGTAGCCGCTCGCCGCGGCGTTCGTCCGCAAGAGCGGTCTCCATCTCCGCCGCCAGCGCCGCGACCTCGCCCTCGATCTCCCGCCGCAGGTCGGGCGGCAGGCCCTCCTCCGGAAAGTCGATCTCGGCCTCGACCCGCGCTTGGATGTGCAGCAGGCGTCCGCGCCAAGCTTCATAGGTCCGGCCCGCTTCGCCGGCCAATTGCCGCATTGCCTGGCGGCGCTGCGCCTCGGTCTCGGCGGCGATCAGGTCGGCGATACCCTCGGCCTCGGTCAGGTCGAGCTTGCCGTTGAGGAAGGCGCGCCTGGTGAATTCGCCGGGCTCGGCCGGACGCAATCCGGCAATGGCGCCGAGGGAATCGATAAGCGCGGCGCTCACGGCACGGCCGCCATGGACATGGATTTCGGCCATGTCCTCGCCGGTCAGACTGTGCGGCGCCGGGAAATAAAGCGCCAACCCGCGATCGATCGCCGTCTTCGAGCGCGGGTCATGGAAGGTGGCGAGGGTCGCGTGCCGCGCCAGGGGCTGCCGCCCCGCGAGCGCGGCAAGCGTCTCGCCGGCGGCGGGGCCAGACAGCCGCAGCACGGCGATGCCGGCGCGGCCCGGCGCGGTCGAGAAGGCGAAGATGGTGTCGCTGTCGCGCATGGGCGCCATACCGGGCAAGTCTGATGCAAAAGCGCGGGGTCGGGGATATATAGTTTTCCGAGGATTTGATCGGCGCCCGCCGCGCTCGAGCCGGAAGGAAATGAGAATGGCCGTGCAATCGCTCTTGAGCTACGCGTTGACCGTGCCCGACCTCAAGGCCGGCCACCGCTTCTATGCTACCTTCGGGCTGCTGCCGGACGAGCGCGAGGATGCGCTGTGCTTCCGCTGCGCGGGCCGCGACCAGGACCAGGTCTTCCTGGTCGAGGGCAAGAAGAAGCGGCTCAACCATCTGCGCTTCGGCAGCGATGCGCCGGGCCTCCAGGCCATCCGCCGGCGCATGCAAGAAGCCGGTCTCGCCGAGATCGACGCGCCGCACAATGTCTTCGGCGGCGGCCTTTGGGTGAACGACCCCGACGGGCACCCAGTCAACATCCGCGCCGAGGCGCCGCAGCCCTGGCGCCACGCCTCGCCCTTCGCCATCAACGTGCCCGGCGCCTATGCGCGCCGGGGCCGCGGCGCGCCGTCGCGTCACGCGGTGCGGCCGCATCGCCTCGGCCATGTGCTGCTGCACACGCCCAATCTCGACAAGATGATCGCCTTCTATACCAAGACGCTGGGCATGCGGATCACCGACCGCGTGCCGGGCATCATCGCCTTCCTGCACCTGCCGGGCGGCGGCGACCATCACGTCGTGGCGCTCTTGGCGGATGCGCGGCCGGGCTTCCACCATGCGAGCTTCGAGGTCGGATCGCCCGACGAGATCGGCCTCGGCGCGCACCAGATACTGAGCGCCGGCTACAAGAACGGCTGGGGCTTCGGCCGCCACGTCCTCGGCTCGAACTTCTTCCATTACCTGCGCGACCCGTGGAACAGCCTCGCCGAGTATTTCTGCGACATCGATCAGATCCCCGGCGACGGCTCATGGCAGGCCGAGGATCATCCGGCGGAGGATTCGCTCTATCTCTGGGGCCCGGAGCCGGGCGAGTTCCCGCTCAACTTCGAGGAGGCATGAGCCGCAACCTCCTCGGCGGCGAAACCAGCCCCTATCTGCTGCAGCACAGCGACAACCCGGTGCATTGGCAGGCCTGGGGTAAGGACGCGCTCGATCGCGCGCGGCAAGAGGACAAACCGATCCTGCTCTCAATCGGCTACGCCGCCTGCCATTGGTGCCACGTCATGGCGCATGAGAGCTTCGAGAATACCGATATCGCCGCTCTGATGAACGAGCGCTTCGTCAGCGTGAAGGTCGACCGCGAGGAGCGGCCCGACCTCGACGCCATCTACCAGCACGCGCTGATGCTGATGGGGCAGCAGGGCGGCTGGCCGCTCACCATGTTCCTGCTGCCCTCGGGCGAGCCGTTCTGGGGCGGCACCTACTTCCCGCCGACCATGCGCTGGGGCCGGCCCGGCTTTCCCGATGTGCTGCGCGCGATTGCGGACGCCTATGGCAAGGATCGCGGCAAGCTGCGCGAGCAGGCCGACAAGCTGCGTGGCGCGCTGGCCAAGCTGGGATCGCCGGCGGCGGGCGAGGCGCTC
>DASRKX010000113.1:0-23420 GCA_035648735.1 Allostellaceae bacterium | reverse complement strand
TCTGCCGCGCGCCGAGGCGATCGCCAAGGAGCTCGGCAAGATGGGCGTGATGTGGTCGTGCAACGCCAAGGCGAACGTGCCGCTCGACACCCTCAAGGTATTGAAGGACAACGGGCTGCGCCTGCTGCTGGTCGGCTATGAGTCGGGCAATCAGCAAATCCTGCACAATATCAAGAAGGGCATGCTGATCGACGTCGCCAAGCGCTTCACCAAGGATTGCCACGACGTGGGCGTCACCATCCACGGCACCTTCATCCTGGGATTGCCGGGCGAGACTAAGGAAACGATCGAGGAGACGATCAAATTCGCCACCGAGATCAACCCCCACACCATCCAGGTTTCGCTGGCCGCGCCCTATCCGGGCACCTTCCTCTATAAGCAGGCAGTCGAGAACGGCTGGCTCGACATCGCGCATGCGGAGTTGATCGACGATCACGGCATCCAGATCGCGCCCCTGCATTATCCGCATCTGTCGCACCAGGAAATCTTCACCTCGGTCGAGACTTTCTATAAACGCTTCTATTTCCGCGCCGGGAAGATCGCCTCGATCGTCAGCGAGATGGTGCGGAGTCCCGAGATGATGCGCCGGCGCCTGCGCGAGGGCGTGGAATTCTTCCACTTCCTGCGCGAGCGGGAGCTGGCGCACTGACCAGGCGGCTGATCGTCTGCGCCGACGATTTCGGCCTCGACGCAGCGGTCAATCAGGCGGTCGAGCAAGCCAGCCGAGACGGCATCCTGACCTGCGCCAGCCTGATGGTGTCGGCGCCGGATGCGGCCGACGCGGTGGCGCGCGCCCGACGCCTTCCGAAGCTGCGAATCGGCCTGCATCTGACGCTGGTCGACGGCGCGCCGACGCTGCCCCCCGGGCAAATCCCCGACCTCGTCGACGAGAGCGGACGCTTCCGCGCCAATATGGCGACGGCCGGCTTCCGCTTTTTCTTTTTGCCCCGCGTGCGCCGGCAATTGGCGGCCGAGATTCGCGCGCAATTCGAAGCATTCCATGCAACTGGCCTGGCGCTCGATCACGCCAATGCGCACAAGCACATGCATATTCACCCGACGGTGGCGCGGCTCATGGTCGAGATCGGGCGGGATTACGGCCTGAAGGCGGTGCGCGTGCCGGCCGAGCCGGCGGGGGTCCTGCGCGCCGCCGGGGAAAATGTCGCGCCCCTGGTCTATGCGCCGTGGGTGGCGTTGATGCGGCGGCGTTTCCGCCGCGCCGGCCTTGCGGTGAACGATTGCCTGCTCGGGCTGCGCTGGACGGGGGCGATGACCGAGGATCGGGTGTTGCGGCTTATGGCCGTGCTGCCTGAGGGCGTCAGCGAGCTTTATGGCCATCCGGCGGTGGCGCAAAGTCCGGCGCTCGCCCGCCTGATGCCCCATTACCGGCCCGCGGACGAGCTTGCCGCCCTGGTGAGTCCGGCGGTGCGGCAGGCGGTGGCGCGCGCCGGAGCCAATCTCGCGAGCTACGCCGACATCACTCCTCTTTCCTGACCGCGCTCAGCACCGCGGGCAGGATAAGGAAGGTGCAGAAGAGCGTGTAGCCGAGCGCCATGCTGAGCAGCTTCCCCATCTCGGCGGTGCCCGGATGGTTCGATAGCGCGAGGCTGCCGAAGGCGGTGCCGGTGGTCAGCGCGCTGAACAGGATGGCGCGCGCGGTGCTCGATTGCAGCAGTTCGTTCGTGCCGCTGCGCCAGCGGATGACGAAATAAACGTCGAATGAAACGCCGACGCCCAAGAGCAGCGGTAGCGCGATGATGTTGGCGTAATTCAGCGGGATGTTGAAGAGCCCGGCGGTTGCGAGCGTCATGATGGCGGCCAGCAGCAGCGGCCCGATGACCAGGGCGACATCCAGCGGCCGGCGCAATGCCACGAGCAGCAGCAGGGAGATCGCGACCACCGCGATGATGCCGGCGGTGATGAAGGCTCGGATCACCGTCTTGGCGGATTCCTGGATCGTGACGGGCGAGCCGGTGGCCTCGGGCGCGATCGCGGTCACCGCGTGGACGAAGCGACGCAGGCCCTTATTGTCGCGCGCATCGACCTTGGGAAAGACCTCGATCAGCGCGTGACCGTCGGCGGTCACCCAGTCTTCCTTGATCTCGGGGGGTAAGGTGCCGAGCGTCACCTTCCGCGCGTCCAGCGCCAGACGGATGTCATCCAGCCGCTGGCCGATGCCGTCGGCGAGATTGGCCTTGAGCAGCGGCAAGGCGCCGCTTTTCCGCGCGAGCACGCCGTCGAGCGTATGGACCAGCCGTTCGGCCTCTGCGTAGTTTCGGACGATCTTTTTTACCGCGTCGTCGCATTGCTTGATCGCGGCCAGGATTTCCGCGTCCGAAGGCGGCGGCTTGACCTCGGCCGGCGTCAGCGTCGGTCCGAGCAGCGTCTTCGCATCGGCCAGGATGGCGAGCTTCGCATCCTGGTCGTCGGGCACGAAGCTCGACACGGTGACCGCGTGGAACACCTCCGGCAGCTTGCCGATCCGGTCGGCGAGGGCGGCGGCGGCGGCCGGCGACGGCTCGAGGATGTTGATCACATAGGGGGTGGTCATCGGATCGGCCATGAGATCGAACATTGCCGCCACCGATTCCGATGCCGGGCTTTGCAGGTTGAGCGGGTTGAAGTCGAAACGCAGCTTGGGCAACAGGAACGCCGAAACCGCGATGATGAGGCCGGCGAAAACCATCACCGGGATACGGCGGCGGACGAGGAAACGGTCGATCGGCGCCGCCCAGGTGAAGCCGACGGGCCGCGGCTCGCCCTTGGGGCGCATCAGGGCGATCAGCCCCGGCAGCAGCGTGAGATTGAGCACCAGCGCCACCAGCATGCCCGCGCCGGCGATAATGCCGAGGTCGGAAACGCCGGTGTATTCCGTCGGCACGAAAGCGAGAAAGCCGGCGGCGGCGGCGGCGGCGGCAATCGTCATCGGCCGGCCGATGCCCTGCGCGGTGCGGCGCAGCGCTTCGGCGAGGTCGCCGGCGCGATACCGCTCGTCGCGATAGCGCACGCTGAACTGGATGCCGAAATCCACGGCAATGCCGACGAACAGGACAGCGAAAGCGACCGAGATCGGATTGAGCGCACCGACCGCGTGGACGGCGAAGCTGGTGGTGGCGATCAGCCCTGTCGCCAGGGTGGTGAAGATCGCGATGAAGATGCGCAGCGAGCGGAGCGCCAGGAACAGCCACAGGCACAGCAAACCGAAGGACAGCGCGGCCGAAAACCCGGCGCCTTCGGACAGCGTGGCGAGCTGGTCGTCCGACAGCGCGGCCACGCCGGTAATGCGGACGCGCACGCCATGGTCAGGCGTCAGATCCAAGGCCTTCGCCGTTTCGCGGATCGTGTTCGTGGCGCGCTCGCCGGGCGCCAGCGAAGAGAAATCGAGCGTCGGCTGCAACAGAATGAGCTTGCGGCGATCGTGCGGCTCGGTTGGCCCCTTGCTCAACAGCGTCTGCCAGGAGAGCGGCGCGAACCGCCCGGCCAGCGCATTCTCCGCCCCGCGCTGCACGCCGTTGAGCGCGGCGGTGATTTCGCGCGGCTCGACCGCGCCATGCTGAACGCCCAGCGCCATCAGCGTGATCGTGTCGAAGACCGCCCGCAGGCTCGGGTCGGCGGCCAAGGAGCCGAGAAAGGGCTGAGCCGCGATCATCTGATCGGCGTAGCTCTGCACCTCGTCCTTCGAGAGGAACAGGAGTCCGTTCCGCCGGAAGAAATCATTGAGCTCGGGCAGCCGGACGTTGTGGAACAACTCCGGCTGCGCGCGCAGCTTCGCCGCGAGCGCCAGGGCGGCATCCTCGCTCTGGTCCGGCGTATCGGCGTCGATCACGACAACCATGAGATTGGCGTTTTGCGGGAAGGCGCGGTCCATATCGGCTTCGCGCTGGCGCCACGGCGTGTCGTGCGAAATCAAATTGTCGAGATCGGTGTCGATGGTGATGCGGCTTGCCGCATCGACGGCCGCCACCGCGGTCAGCGCGAGCAGCAACACCACCAGCACGCGGGCGTGTCGACGCGACCATTCGACGACCCGGCCGATGAAAATTCTCATCGACCCTCCGTCTCGAATCGAATTTGAGAAACGACGCCGCCGAGCCGCCGCTTAGAAGCGGTAGCCCAGGCGGATGCCGATATTGGTAAGGCCCGGATTGCGCGGGGTGAGATTGGCGTCCGAGATGTGATCCAGGAACAGGCTGATATTCGAGCGCGGCGTGAAGCGATAGCCGAGATCGACCTCTTCATGGAAAAGGATGCGCGAGCCGAGACCCTTGTGGTTCCGTGTCGCGGGGCTGACCTGATTGGGGCCGTCATGCACCGCGCCGCCCAGGCCGAGCTCGGCGAAAAAGCTGTCGCTCGGACGGAAGACGCCATGGAAGAAATCACCGGTCCAGGCGAGGCCGAAATAGCCGTAGCTGTTCTTGCCCTCGGCATTGACGGTAAGGCCGACATTGGGCCGCGGCGCCCAGAACCAATCGAGGATTTGCGGCGAGGTGAACAGCACCTCGCCGTTGACGTCGACGCAGCATTCCTTGTGGTCGCCGCCGATGGCAACGTCGTGATCGAGAACGCCAAGCTTCAGCTCGTCGATGATGCCGTCGGCGGCAAAGGCGGAAACCGGCATTGCAGCGATGCCCAGTGCCGCGACCCATCCGAATAGCTTGCCCCTCATCGCGACCCTTCGGTTCGTTCTGGACCGGCCCACGCGGGGGCTAATGTGGCGAAATTCGCCTGCCTTGCCAAGGAAAACCGTCGACACGGGATCCCGGCTTTGGCCCGGGTGGGACCGATTGACCGGTCCCATGAGGCTGATCGACTTTTTTTGCACCCAACGAAAAAGCAGTCGCTACCGCCCCTCGCTGATTGGTCGGCAAAAAATATCAGCGGTCGCGGCGCAGGCCAAGGCGATGAAGCCCTAGGCCTGGATCGGCGATGCGATGCCGGCGAGCCGGCCGCCGCGCTTCATTTCGCGCTGGAGCTGCGCCAGCACCTCGCCCAGCGTCCGGGCGGCGGCCAGGCGGAACCGGCGGTGCATCAGGGTGAATTCGCCGCTCCGGCTCAGTCCCGGCGCGGTCTTGACCACCGTATAAAGCGGCGTTTCGAGGCTGTGGCGGAAGATCGAGAAGGCGGCGATGCCGTCGCTCTGATCGATGGCGTAATCGCGCCACTCGCCGCGCGCCACCTGGCGGCTGTAAATCTGCAGCAGTTGATCGAGCTCGTGCCGGCTGAAGAAGACCCGGTTTTGCCGACGGTAATCGGTGAGGCGCGCCACCCTGCTCATGCCGCAGTAAGTCTTTCCCATTTCGGGCTTTGAATCCAGCGCCGAGTCGCGCCGCCAGCGGCCCGGCCCGAGCCGGGGCGGAGCGAATTGCGCGAAGCCCGCCAAGGGGTTATTCTCCCGCGACTTTTCGTGGTTTGGGGCACTTCGTGAGCGATATTTTCCAGGAAATCGATGAAGACCTGCGGCGCGACCGCTTCGCCAAGCTGTGGGCGCGCTATGGCATGCATCTCATCGTGCTGGCCGTGCTGGTGGTGGTCGCCACCGCCGCGGTCACCGGCTGGCGCCAATACCAGGTCAAGCAGCGCCAGGCCGAAGGCGTGCGCTTCGCCGCGGCGCTCGATCTCGTGCGTGACGGCAAGAGCCCGGAGGCGATCGACGCCTTCGCTGCGCTGGCATCCACCGCTGGCGGCGGCCACGCCATGCTGGCGCGTTTCGAGGAAGCGGCGCTCAAGGCGCGCGGCGGCGACGCCGCCGGCGCGCTCGCGCTCTATGACCAGCTCGCCGCCGATCAGGGCATCGACCCGGCCTATCGCGAGATGGCGACGCTGCTCGCTTCCCGCGCCATGCTCGACAAGGGCGACGGCGCGGCGGCGATCGACCGCCTCAAGCCGCTGACCGAAAGCGCCAGCCCGTGGCATCCGGCGGCGCTCGAACTGACGGCCCTGGCGCAGCTCCGGGCGGGCGACCGCGCCGCGGCGCGCAAGACCTTCCAGACCCTCGCCGACGATCTCCAGGCACCGCAAGGAACGCGCGCCCGCGCGGCGCAAATGCTGACGACGCTCGGCTCATGATCCTCCGTGCCGGCGTGCTCCTGATTGCGGCGGCGCTGACGCTTGCCGCCTGCGGCGGCGACAAGAAGGTGCATCTCGAGGGCAACCGCATCTCGGTGCTCGATCTCGACAAGCAGCTCGTGCCCGATCCGAAGCTGACCGCCACGCCGATCCTGCTGCCGAAGCCGTTTGAGAATACGGCATGGCCCGAAACCGGCGGCTATCCCAATCATGCGATGTATCACTTGGCGCTCGGCGACAGGATCAGCCGCGCCTGGCGTTCCAGCATCGGCGACGGCGATTCCCGCTACGGCCGCGTCGTGGCGCAGCCGGTGGTCGCGGACGGCAAGATCTTCGCGATGGATGCGCAGGATCGCGTCTCCGCCTACAACGCGGCGACCGGCGACCGGCTGTGGCGCTTCGACCCGCAGCCCGAGGATGCGGATGACAGCCAGTTCGGCGGCGGCATCGCCTATGCCGGCAACCGGCTCTATGTCACCACCGGTTACGCCCAGGCGCTGGCGCTCGACGCCGCGACCGGCAAGGTGATTTGGCGCCAGCCCACGGCGAGCCCGGTGCATGGCGCGCCGACTGTCGCCGACGGCCGCGTCTTCTTCATCACCGTCGAGAACGAGCTCGAGGTTCTGGCGGCGGCCGACGGCCATCGCCTGTGGACCCACAACGGTATCCCGGAGCCCGCCAGCCTGCTGGGCACCGCGAGCCCGGCGGTCGAAGGCGATATCGTCGTCGTGCCTTATTCGTCGGGCGAGATATTCGCCTTGCGCGTCGAGAACGGCCGGCCGGTCTGGACCGACAATCTGGCGACCTCGCGGCCCTTGGGCGCGCTGTCGTCGCTCGCCGACATTCGCGGCCAGCCGGTCATCGACCGCGGCCGCGTCATCGCCGTCAGCCATGCCGGCATCCTGGTGTCGATCGATCTGCGCACCGGCGACCGCGTCTGGGAGCAGGATATCGGCGGAACTCACATGCCGTGGGTCGCTGGCGACTACATCTACGTCTTGTCGAACGATGCCTCGCTGGTCTGCCTGCGCCGCGACGACGGCCGCGTGCGCTGGGTGCGCGATCTGCCGCGCTATGCGAACGAAGCGGACAAGAAAGACCCGGTGCGCTGGGCCGGTCCGGTGCTGGCCGGCGATCGGCTCATCGTCGTCTCGTCCGACGGTCAGGCCTTCTCGGTGTCGCCCTATACCGGCGCGCCGCTCGGCTTCACCGACTTTCCGGACGGCGTTTTCGTCTTCCCGGTCGTGGCCAACAAGACGCTGTATGTCGTAACCGACAAGGCCGACCTCATCGCCTTGCGATAGCGGCGGAAGGGCACCATGGCGCTTTCCGTCGCGATCATCGGTCGGCCGAATGTCGGCAAGTCAACGCTGTTCAACCGGCTGGCGCGGCGCAATGCCGCGCTGACCGCGCCCGAGCCCGGCCTGACGCGCGACCGGCGCGAGGCGGATGCGGCGCTCGCCGATCTCAAGCTTCGCATCGTCGACACCGCCGGCCTCGAAGACGCCGAGCCGGGCACGCTGGCGGCGCGCATGCGCGCCCAGACCGAAACGGCGCTGGCCCATTGCGACGTGGCGCTGTTCCTCATCGACGCGCGCGAAGGCATAACGCCGCTCGACCGCGAGCTCGGGCGCTGGCTGCGGCGTCAATCCAAGCCGATCATCCTCGTCGCCAATAAGAGCGAAGGCCGCGGCGGGACCTCGGGCATCGCCGAGGCGCATGGTCTCGGTCTTGGCACGCCGATCCCGGTCTCGGCCGAGCATGGCGAAGGGTTGAGCGAGCTCTATGAGGCGCTGGCGCCGTTTGCCGGCCCGGCGGACACGGCGAGCGACGACGAGCCCGCGCCCGAGGATGCCGATACGGCGAAGCCCCTGCAATTGGCGATCGTCGGACGGCCCAATGTCGGAAAATCGACTCTGGTCAACCGTCTGCTCGGGGAAGAGCGGGTGTTGACCGGCCCCGAGCCCGGCATCACGCGCGACGCCATCGCCATCGAATGGTCGTGGCGCGGCCGTCGCGTGCGGCTGATCGACACGGCGGGACTCCGCAAACAGGCCAAGATCGAGGCTTCAATCGAGAAGCAGGCCACCCGAGACACCTTGAGCGCCATCCGCTTCGCCGAAGTGGCGGTGCTGGTGATCGATGCGACGCAGGGGCTGGAGCGCCAGGATTTGGCGATCGCCCGCATGATCGCGGAGGAGGGCCGCGCCATGATCCTCGCGGTCAATAAATGGGACCTCGTCACCAAGCACAAGGAAACGCTGACGGCGATCACCGAGCGGATCGAGGGCTCGCTGCCCCAGCTGGCCGGCTTGGCGCCGGTGACGCTCTCGGCCCAGACCGGCACCGGTTTCGATAAACTGATGCCGGCGGTGACGGGCGCCTACGAGGCGTGGAACCGACGCGTGCCGACCGCGGCGCTCAACCGCATGCTGGGCCGCGCCCAGGAGCGTCATCCGACGCCGCTGGTCTCCGGCCGGCGCCTCAAGCTGCGCTACATGACCCAGGTCAACACCCGGCCGCCCAGCTTCGCGCTCTTCGCCTCCAAGCCGGGCGAGCTGCCGGAAAGCTGGACGCGCTACCTGGTCAACCTCCTGCGCGAGCAATTCGACCTGCCGGGGGTGCCGATCCGGGTCATGCTGCGCAAGAGCGCGAACCCCTATGTCGATAAAAAGTGACGGCGCGCCCGGCACCGGGTCTGGTCAATCAACCCATTGATTTTGAAGAATGTCGGCGGCATCCGACCGGGCGGAATCCGCTCCATTGGACATGGGCCATCTCGACATTCCTACGACGCCTGTGCGAATTTGACGGGCGTCTGGCGCGGTCAGGGGCGCGACGGAGCTTCGGGCAGCGCTCCGGGCCAGGGGGAGGGTAGATTGACTAAGTCGCGGAAATCGCCGGGAAAAACCCGGGCGGATGCAGCGCCGCGCGGCAAGGGGCCCGCCGTCACCGGCGTGCGCAGCATCGACCTCGGCGTCACCGATCTCAAATCGCGCGCCCG
Source organism: Allostellaceae bacterium (assembly GCA_035648735.1). Classification (GTDB taxonomy): domain Bacteria; phylum Pseudomonadota; class Alphaproteobacteria; order ATCC43930; family CGMCC-115725; genus REEB95. Next base: position 14,350 of record DASRKX010000113.1, on the reverse strand, counting down.
GTTCTACACCGATGTTTGGCGCCTGAGTCCGGTCGTCGAGCATCCGGGCGCGGTCTATTTGCGCGGCACCGGCGCCCATCACCATGTCCTCGGGCTGCACGCGCGGCCGCGCGCCGAGCTGTTGCGTATCGACCTGGGGGCCGCCGACAAAGGCGCGGTCAACGCCCTCCATGCCGGTCTCAGAAAGGCGGGTCTGTCCGAGATCGAAAAGCCGGCGACGATCAATGAGCCCGGCGGCGGCTACGGCTTCGCCTTCAAGGATCCCGAAGGACGCACGCTACGCATCCTGACCGGCGACCGGCGCCATACCGACGCGGGCAACCGGCCGGATCGGCCGATCGCCATCACCCATGTCGTGCTCAATTCGCCCGACGTCGATGCGATCGCGGAATTCTATGCCCGCTATCTCGGCTTCCGCATCATCGACCAGACCCGGATGATGACCTTCTTGTGCTGCAACGAGGCGCATCACAGCATCGCCTTCGTGCGCTCGACCGCGCCGACGCTCAACCACATCGCCTTCGAAATGCCGGAGGTCGATTCCGTCATGCGCGGCGCCGGGCGCCTGCGCGACAGCGGCTTCGCCATCGAATGGGGCGTCGGGCGGCATGGGCCGGGCAATAACATCTTCGCCTATTTCGTCGGCCCGGATGAAGTCGTGATCGAATACACCACCGAGGTGGAGCGGATCGGCAAGAACTACAAGTTCCGCGGTCCCGAGGAATGGACTTGGCCGCCCGGCCGCAACGACCATTGGGGCATCGCGGTCGGCCCCACCGACCGCATGAAGCAGGCGCAGCAGCGGATTTCCTTCGCCGCCGGCATTTTCCGGCCCGCCGGCTGATTCCGGCGGCGGCAGTGCCGGCGCGGCACAACGCACGGAAAATTCGCCGTGCATTTTAAATGGTTGCCTTCTATCCCTAGGAAATTCTTAGGAAATTACTTCATACAGTCGAGCCATGCCCGTTGCATCGCTGATCCTTTCCCAGCCTTCCCCGGCGACGGCCAAGGCACCGCCGCAGGCCGCCAAGCTTCTGGCCGGCGGCGAACACGCCATCGCCGTCGAGCTCGCCGATCTCCTTTATGATTCGCCGTGGCCGGTCGCCACCAACCTGGTGGTGACCCTGGCGACGATCGGCGTGCTGTCCTTCGCCTTCCAGAGCCTCATCTTCCTCGGCTGGGGCATCTCCATCGCGGGCATCTGCGTCGTTCGCATTCTGTTGTGGCGCCTCTACCACCGTCATCGCTTGCAGGCCGATTTCGAGCCGCAAGCCTGGATTCGCCGCTTCACCTATTTCGCCGCAGCCACCGGCTGCCAATGGGGCAGCCTGGCGACGGCGGTGGCGCTGCTGTCGAGCGCCAATGCCGACCTCTTCGTGCCCATCATCATCGCCGGCCTGGCCGGCGGCATCGCCTCGGACTACACGCCGCACGTCCCGGTGGTCGACGCGTTCATCTGGCCGGTGGTGCTGCCCCTGATCATCGTGACGTTCGCGGTCGGCGACGCGCCGCACATCGCGTTGAGCCTGCTCTATTTCGTCTTCGTCGTGAATCTGAGCCTGATGGCGCGGCGTTCCTTCCGTACCTTGGTTCATAAATTGCGCGAAAAGGCCGAGAAGGAGCAACTCGTCACGCGCCTCTTCGAGGCGAATCGCCGCGCCGAGACGGCGCTCCGCGCCAAATCGGAATTCCTCGCCAATATGAGTCATGAGCTGCGCACGCCGCTCAACGCGGTGATCGGCTTCTCCGAGATCATCAGCGACGAGATTCTGGGGCCGATCGGCAACCGAAAATACCTCGAATACGCGCACGACCTGCATGCCAGCGGCCAGCATTTGCTGCAGCTCATCAACGACATCCTCGACCTCACCAAGATCGGCGCCGGCAAGCTCGACTTGGTCGAGGAGACGGTGGATATCTCCGAGCTGATCGGCGCTTGCGTCCGCATGATGGCGCATCGCGCCAAGTCGCAGGGATTGACGCTGTCGCAGAGCGTGGCGCCGGACGTCGATTCGCTGCGCGGCGATTCCCGCCGGCTCCGCCAGGTGATGCTCAATTTGCTGAGCAACAGCGTCAAATTCACCCCGCCGGGCGGTTCCGTCGCGGTGCGCTGCTGGATCGAGGCGGGGCGGCTGGTCGTCGAGGTGCGCGACACCGGCGTCGGCATCGCCGAGGACGACCTGCCGCGTGCGCTCGAGCCGTTCGGCCAGGTCGATAATGCGTTCAACCGTCACGGCGGCGGCACCGGTCTGGGGTTGCCGCTCACCAAGCGGCTCGTCGAGCTGCATGATGGCACGTTCGAAATCATCAGCCGCGCCGGCGCGGGATCGGCGGTCAAGCTGACCTTCCCGCCAAGCCGGACCGTGAAGACGCCGCCCCGGATTCAGCCGGAACGCGACGCGCTGACCGCGGCCTGAGGAGCGGTCAGCCGCTCACGAGCTCGCCGTGCCGCGCGCAATCGGCGGCGGCAAGCTCGACGAACATCTCCGTTACATCTTCCGGCGCCTTCAGCTTCGCCGTGTTCTCGGCGGGAAAGGCCTGCAGGCGCAGCTTGGTCCGCACGATTCCGGGATCGACCAGATTGACCTTGAGCGCGGTCTTCGCCACCTCGCCGGCATAGATTTTCACCAGCGCCTCGAGCGCCGCCTTGCTGGCGGCATAGGCGCCCCAATAGGGCGCGCGGTCGCGGGCCGCCGCGCAGGTGACGAAGATCGCGCGCCCGGCGGCCGATTGCCGCAACAGCGGGTCCAAGGAGCGAATCAGCCGGTAATTGGCCGTCACGTTGACGTCGAAGACTTCCTGCCAGGTTTTCGGCTCGAAATGACCCATGGGCGACAGAGTGCCGAGCACGCCCGCCGCGCCGACCAGTATGTCCAATTTTCCGAAGCGCTCGTGCAGCGCCAGGCCCATATGGTCGAGGCGGTCGAATTGGCGCAGATCGAGCGGCACCAGCGTCGCCTCGCCGCCGCCGGCGCGGATCGTGTCGTCGAGCTCATCGAGGCCGCCCTGGGTGCGCGCCAAGGCAATGACATGGGCACCCTCCGCCGCCAGGCGCTTGGCCACGGCGGCGCCGATGCCGCGCGAGGCGCCGGTCACCAGCGCGAGCCGGCCGTTCAGCCTTTTCGCCACGCGGGTTAGGCCGGTTCGGAGAGGAGCGAGAGCTGCGACGACACCTTGCCGGAGTCGCGGTCGACGAGCGGCACGGGGTAATCGCCGCTGAAGCAGGCATCGCAGAATTGCGGCGCCGCGGGGTCGCGCTTGGTCTGCCCCATGGCGCGGTAGAGGCCGTCGATCGAGATGAAGGCCAGGCTGTCGGCGCCGATGTATTTGGCCATGGTCGCGACGTCCATGCGCGACGCCAGGAGTTGGTCGCGCTCCGGCGTGGCGATGCCGTAGAAGCAGGAATTCGTCGTCGGCGGGCTCGAGATCCGCATATGGATCTCTTTGGCGCCGGCCTGGCGCAGCATGGAAAGGATCTTGGTCGAGGTCGTGCCGCGCACGATCGAATCATCCACCAGGATCACGCGCCGGCCTTTGATGCTGGCGCGGTTGGCGTTGTGCTTGAGCTTGACGCCCAAATGCCGGATCTGGTCGGTCGGCTCGATGAAGGTGCGGCCGACATAATGGTTGCGGATGATGCCGAGCTCGAAGGGCAGGCCGCATTCGGCGGCATAGCCGATGCCGGCCGGGACTCCCGAATCCGGCACCGGAATGACGATATCGGCCGGCACATGGCTTTCGCGCGCCAGCTCCGCGCCGATGCGCTTGCGCGCCTCGTAAACGCTGATGCCGTCGATCACGCTGTCCGGCCGCGCAAAGTAGATGTATTCGAAGACGCAAAAGCGCTTCCGGTGATTCTCGAACGGCTTGATGCTCTTGATGCCGGCCGGGCCGATCGAGATCATCTCGCCGGGCTCGACGTCGCGCACGAAATCGGCGCCGATGATGTCGAGCGCGCAGGTTTCGGAGGCGAGCACCCACGCGTCGGCCAGCTTGCCCAGGACGAGCGGGCGAATGCCGAGCGGATCGCGCACGCCGATCATGCCCCGCTGCGACAGCGCGGCGACCGAATAGGCGCCCTCGACCTGCTTCAGGGCCTCGGCCATGCGCTCCTCGATCGTGTCCTTGAGGCTGGTCGCCAGCAGGTGAACGATGACCTCGGTATCGGAGGTCGATTGGAAGATGCTGCCGCGCTTCACCAGCCGGTTGCGCAGATGGTACGAGTTGGTGAGGTTGCCGTTGTGACAGATGGCGAGGCCGCCGAAGGTGAAATCGGCGAAGAGCGGCTGAACGTTGCGCAGCGCCACCTCGCCGGTGGTGGCATAGCGCACATGGCCGATGGCGGATTGGCCCGGCAGGCGCGACATGACTTCCTTGGAGCCGAAATTCTCGCCGACCAGGCCGAGGCCGCGATGGGCATGGAACTGCTCGCCGTCATAGGCGACGATGCCGGCCGCCTCTTGTCCGCGATGCTGCAGGGCGTGCAGCCCGAGCGCCGTCAGCGCGGCCGAATCGGGATGGCCATAGACCCCGAAAACGCCGCACTCCTCGTGGAGATGGTCGTCGTCCAAGGGACGAATTGTCAGCATCCTGCCGCCTTCACGCGAAAACCGGCCCCGATCCGCGCCGCTCGCACCCTATAGATAGGAAGCGCGGAGATCGCCGTCGAGGGCAGAAGCGTTCTACACGGATCGGCGCTCCGCCGCTAGGGCGCGCGCGGCCGGCGGCGGCGGGCGACAGCTAAAATCTTCCCTAATGGACCTGATTCTGCTGGAAAAGCCGGTCGAGATTGCGCTGATCCTCCGGCGCGTATGCCGGGGTTCCCGCCGGGGTCTTGTCCTGGCGCGGGGCGCGCAGGGCCTTGAGCGCCTCATTGAGCTGCTCCTCCACCGACGGGCCGCCGGGGCCGCTCGGCGAATGCGGCGGCCGTGGCGCCAGCTGGCGCAAGGCCGTAACCCCGGTAGCGAGCAGGGGTCGCGTGCGCGACTCGGTCCACCAATTCGGCAGCGTGCCGAGCGCGGGCAGCACCGCCGCCATGGCGATGTAGATGAGGCAGGCGAGCAGCCCGCCGCGCAGGATGCCGAAGATCAGGCCGAGGCTGCGGTCGATGCCGCCGGCGGGGCTGTCCTTGACGCGCTTGGCCACCATCGAGGTGATGATCGAGAGGATGACCAACGCCACGATGAAGGCGATGAGCGCCGCACCCGCATCGCCGAATTGCGGGTTTGAGGTCATGCGTCCCGCGATCGGACGCAGATAGGGATAGGCATAGAGCGCCGCGACCGAGGCGCCGAACCAGGCGACGATCGACAGCACCTCCTTGACGAAGCCGCGCGCGAAGGCGAACAGCGCCGAAAACACGATGAAGACGATGACGCCGATGTCGAACCCGGTCATGGCCGCCCACTCGATCCGGCGCGGCGCGCGGCCGGCTGGAGGTTCTCGAACATGCCGACGAGATGCTTCAAATGCGCGATCTCGCGCGGCTTCAATCCGGCCGACGCGCGCTCCTTGGCGCGGCCGCGCCGCGCCGGCGTGATCGCGGCGGCGAAGCCGAGTTTCTCCGCCTCCTTGAGGCGCGCCTCGGTCTGGCTCACCGGCCGGATTTCGCCGGAGAGGCCGATCTCGCCGAAGACCACGGTATCGGCCGGCACGGCCTCCTGCGCCAATGCCGAGACCAGCGCCGCCGCCACGGCGAGATCGGCGGCCGGCTCGCTGATGCGTAAGCCGCCGGCGACGTTGAGATAGATGTCGTTGGCGCCGATGGCGACGCCGCAGCGCGCCTCGAGCACCGCCAGGACCATGGCAAGCCGGTTGCCGTCCCAGCCGACCACGGCGCGGCGCGGCGTGCCCAGCGCCGAGGGCGCCACCAGCGCCTGAATCTCGACCAGCATCGGCCGCGTGCCCTCGATGCCGGCGAAGACGGAAGATCCGGCGACGTGCTGCTGGCGGTCGCCGAGGAACAGCGCCGAGGGATTGGGCACTTCCGCCAGGCCGGCATCCGTCATCTCGAAGACGCCGATCTCGTCGGTCGGGCCGAAGCGGTTCTTGACGGCGCGCAGGATGCGGAATTGGTGGCCGCGCTCGCCTTCGAAATAGAGCACGGTGTCGACCATGTGTTCGAGCACGCGCGGGCCGGCGATCACGCCCTCCTTGGTGACGTGGCCGACGAGCAGCACCGTGAAGCCGCGCGCCTTGGCGAGCCGAATCAGTTCCTGCGCGGAAGCGCGCACCTGGCTGACCGTACCCGGCGCGCTGTCGAGGCTGTCGACATACATGGTCTGGATCGAATCGATCGCCACCACCGCCGGCGCGTCGGCGCGGTCGAGGCTGGCGATGATGTCGCGGACCGAGGTGGCGGCGGCAAGACGCACCGGCGCCTCGGCGACACCCAGCCGGCGCGCGCGCAGGCGAACCTGGTCGAGCGATTCCTCGCCCGAGATATAGGCGCAATCGAGCTTCTGGCCGCCCTTGCCGAGCCCCAGCGCGGCCATCGCCTGGAGGACCAGGGTCGATTTGCCGATGCCGGGATCGCCGCCGATGAGCAGCGCCGAGCCCGGCACCAGCCCGCCGCCGCAGGCCCGGTCGAACTCGGCGATGCCGGAGGAGCGCCGGGCCGTCGCCTGCGCATCGCCCTGCAGCCCGACGAAGGTGATGGCGCGGCCCTTGCCGGCGCCGAGGCCCTTGGGCGCGGCCTGGCGCGCGGCCTCTTCGGCGAGGGAATTCCAGGCGCCGCATTCGTCGCACTTGCCGCCCCATTTGGCATGCGCGGCGCCGCAGCTCTGGCAGACGAAGCGGCTTTCGGCGCGGGCCATGCTATGCGCTCCCGCCGCTCACAGCGCGCGCACTTCCATCTGGATCGGGCCTTGCCCGCGGCCGTGGATGAACTGGTCGACATAAGGGTTGCCGGACTGGTCGATCGTTTTGGCGGGGCCTTCCCAGATGATTCGGCCCTTATAGATCATCGCGATGCGGTCGGCGATCTTGTGCGCCGAGGCCATGTCGTGCGTGATCGAAACCGCGGTGGCGCCCAAATCGCGCACGCATTTTATGATCAGGTCGTTGATGACGTCGCCCATGATCGGGTCGAGGCCGGTGGTGGGCTCGTCGAAGATGATGATCTCGGGCTTGGCGGCGATGGCACGCGCCAATCCCACGCGCTTCTGCATGCCGCCCGACAGCTCGGCGGGCCACAGCTCGCCGATTTCGGGGCCCAATCCGACCGCGCCCAGCGTGTGGATGGCGACCTCCTTCGCCGCCGCCGCTTCCATGCCGCGCCCCTGGATCAGCCCGAAGGCGACGTTCTGCCAGACGCGCAAGGAATCGAACAGCGCCGAGCCCTGGAACAGCATGCCGAATTTCTGCATCAGCCTTTCACGGTCGCTGCGCGTGCGGCCGGTCACTTCCTCGCCGTCGATCTTGATCGAGCCGGAATCGGGCTCCATCAGGCCGATGATGCATTTGACCATCACCGACTTGCCGGTGCCCGAGCCGCCGATGACGACGACGCTCTCGCCCACGCCGACGTCGAGATCGATGCCGTCGAGGACCACCTTCGAGCCGAAGGATTTCTTGAGGCCGCGGACGGAGATTTTCGGCTGCTGGCTCATTCGGAAAACAGCAGGGCGGTGAGGATGTAGTTGAACAGCAGGATCATGATCGAGCCCGAAACCACGGCATAGGTCGTGGCGGCGCCGACGCCCTGCGCGCCGCCCTTCGAATGATAGCCGTGATAGCAACCCATCAGCGTGATGATGAAGCCGAAGACGGCGGCCTTGATCAAACCGGAGATCCAGTCGCGCGCCTGCAGCGCGTCGGCGCAGTGCTGCAGGAAGGCCGAAGGGTTGTAGCCGAGCTTGTAGGTGCCGACCAGATAGCCGCCGAAGATGCCGATGATATCGGCGATCAGCACCAGGATCGGCAGCGTGATGATGCCGGCGACCACGCGCGGCACGACCAGGTATTTGTACGGGTTGGTCGACAGCGTCGACAGCGCGTCGATCTGGTCGGTGACCCGCATGGTGCCGAGTTCAGCCGCGATCGCCGCGCCGATGCGCCCGGCGACCATCAGGCCGGCGATCACCGGCCCCAACTCGCGCGTCATCGACAGCACGACGACGTTCGGTATCGCGCTTTCGGCGGCAAAGCGCGAGAACCCCGTGTGGGTCTGCAGCGTCAGCACCATGCCGGTGAAGATCGCGGTGAGCCCGACGACGGGCAGCGAGTAATAGCCGATGTCGATGATCTGTCGCCCGATCAGCCGGGCATAGATCGGCGGCCGGAAGGCATGGCTCAGCGTGCTGACGGTGAACAGCGCGAGGCGGCCGGTCGCGCCGAGGAAGGCGAAAAAGACGCGGCCGATACTGGCAAGGAATTCCATCAGCGCATCCCGCGATAGATCCGCGCGTAGCGCCGCCCGAGCAGCGTCAGGAATTCGTAGCCGATGGTGTTCGCGGCTTCGGCGGCCTCATCCACGCTCTGGTGTCTGCCGAGCAGCTCAACGCTGCCGCCGGCTCTGGCCAACCGTGCGTCGATTCCGGTCACGTCCAGCGTCACAAGATCCATCGAGATGCGTCCGATGACGGGAACCCGCTGACCGGCGATTGCGGCGCCGCCGCGCTCGCTGCCGGACCGTAACCAACCGTCGGCGTAACCGACGGCAATCGTCGCGACGCGACTCGGCCGGTCCAGGCGATGCGTCGCACCATATCCAACGGTCTCGCCGGCGTCAACGTCACGCACCTGCAGGATTCTGGCATTCAGGCGGACGACCGGCTGCATCGGATTGGCTTTGCCGGGAAGTGGATTGATGCCGTAAAGCGCGGCGCCCGGACGCACGATGTCGAAATGATAATCGGGGCCGAGAAAGATGCCCGAGGAGGAGGCGAGCGACGCGGGGGCGCGCGGCAGCTTCGCCAGCGCCGCGCGGAAGCGCGCCAGCTGCTCGGGATTCTTCGGATGCTCGGGCTCGTCGGAGCAGGCGAGGTGACTCATGATCGCGGCGAGCGCAATGCCGTCGAGGCGCGCGGGCTCGTCGACGAGGCGCGCGGTTTCGGCGCGGCTCAACCCCAGGCGCTGCATGCCGGTGTCGAGGTGCAGCACCGCGCCGCGCCGCGCCCGGCCGCGCCCGGCAAACCGTCGCCAGGCATCGACCTGACCCAGATCGTTCAGCACCGGCAGCAGCCGGGCGCGCGCGAATTCTCCCTCGCTGCCGCGCGGCAGGCCTTCAAAGATGGCGATTTCCGCTCGCGGCATCGCGCGTCGCAGGCTCAGTCCCTCGTCGAGCGAGGCAACAAAGAAAAGCTCGCAGCCCGCCTTTGCCAGGGCGGGCGCTACCCGTGCCGCGCCCAGGCCATAGCCGTCGGCCTTGACCACCGCGCCGAGCCGGACGCCTTTGCCGACGGCTTTCCGCAGGCGGCGCCAATTGGCGGCGATGGCGGCGAGGTCGATCTCCAGGGTGGCGCCGGCGCGTGCCGCCGCCTGCCGCTCAGGGGAGGGCATCGGGCAGACGGTCGCGCGCGATGAAGTCCGAGAATTTCGTGATGGCACCCTCGAACTGCAGCTTGCGCATGCCGGTCGGGCCGTGACGCTGCTTGGCGACGATGATTTCGGCGGTCCCGTGCGCCTCTTCGAGACGCTTCTGCCAATTCTCGTACTCGTCGTTGAACTTCTTCTCGTCCATGTAGTTGACGCGCTGCGGCTCCTCGCGGCCGAGATAGTATTCGGCGCGATAGATGAACATCACGACGTCGGCATCCTGCTCGATCGAGCCTGATTCGCGCAGATCGGCAAGCTGCGGCCGCTTGTCCTCGCGCTGCTCGACGGCGCGTGACAGCTGCGACAGCGCCAGCACCGGCACGCCCAGCTCCTTGGCCAGCGTCTTGAGGCCGCGGGTGATTTCCGACACTTCCTGGACGCGGTTGTCGAAATTGCGGCCCTCGCTCGAGCCGCGAATCAATTGCAGATAGTCGACGATGATGAGGTTGAGCCCCTGCTGGCGTTTGAGGCGGCGTGCCCGCGTGCGCAGGCCGGCGATGCTCAGCGCCGGCGTGTCGTCGATGAAGAACGGCACGGAGGCGAGGCGCTGGCTTGCCTGGACGAAGCGCTCGAATTCGGCGTTCGAGACCTCGCCCTTGCGGATCTTGTCCGCGGACACGCCCGATTCCTCGCCGAGGATGCGGGTGGCGAGTTGCTCGGCCGACATTTCGAGCGAGAAGAAGCCGATGACGGCGCCGTCCTCGGCGGTCTTCTTGCCGTCGGCGCCGCGGCCCTCGCGATAGGCCTTGGCGGCGTTGAAGCCGATATTGGTGGCAAGCGCGGTCTTGCCCATGGAGGGCCGCCCGGCGAGCACGACCAGATCCGAGGGATGCAAGCCGCCCAGCAACTCGTCGAGATCGGTGAAGCCGGTCGCCACGCCGGCGATCTTGCCGCTGCGCTTATGGGCGGCGTCGGCCATGACCACGGCCTGGGTCAGCGCCTTGTCGAAGGCCTGAAAGCCGCCCTCGTATTGGCCGGTGGTGGCGAGGTCGAACAGGCGCTGTTCGGCGGTCTCGATCTGCTGCGGCGCGTCGCGCTCGAACTCGTGCACATAGGCTTCATTGACAACGTCCTCGCCGATCGAGATGAGCTGGCGGCGCAGGAAGCAGTCATGGATCGAGCGGCCGTAATCCTCGGCGTTGATGATAGTGACGACGTTGGTCGCCAAATGGTTGAGGTATTGCGATCCTCCGACCTCGGACAGGGCATCGTCCTGGGCGAAATAATTGGCCAGGGTGATGGGATCGGCGCGCTGGCCGCGCTCGATGATCTTGGCCATGCCGTGGAAGATTCGGCCATGCACCGGCAGGCCGAAATGGTCGGGCTGGAGGAACTCGGCGATCTTGTGAAAGGCGTTGTTGTTGACCAGGATCGCGGCGAGAAGCGCCTGTTCCGCCTCGAGATTCTGCGGCGGCGCGCGATAGCCGAGTTCCCCCTCGCGGAGGCTCGTCACCTTCGACAACACGTTTTCCATGACAAAAATATTATCACCGGCTGCCCAGCGGGGCATTCATGAACTTCGGGCAAGACCCCTGTGACTTAGGGGGATACCGGGTAGCGAAATTGTCGGATTGACGACTCGCGGAAAAATCTAGGCGGCGCGTCCCGCGCTCGACGGCATCGGCACCTGGTGGCTGCGTTCCCAATCGAACATATAGTCGCGTGTCAGCGGCACGGTATCGACCTGCCGCGCCATCTGCATCTGGAACACGATGTGGCCGTGGTGGCGGAAGGCGATCTCCGAGCCGGCCAAATAGAACTCCCACATGCGGCAGAAGCGGTCGTCATAAAGCGCGCGGACGCGCTCGCGCTCGGCCAGGAATCGGGTGCGCCAGGCCTTGAGCGTTTCGGCGTAATGGAGCCGCAGAATCTCGATATCGGTGACGAAAAGCCCGGTGCGCTCCACCACCGGCAATACCTCGGACAGCGCCGGCGCATAGCCGCCCGGAAAGATGTACTTGCGGAGCCAGGGGTTGGTGGCGGCCGGGCCGTCGGCGCGGCCGATCGAATGGAGCAGGGCGACGCCGTCTTCGTTCAGCAGCTCCTTTACGCGGCGGAAGAAGGTCGAATATTGAGGCACGCCGACATGCTCGAACATGCCGACCGAGACGATGCGGTCGTAGCGGCCCTTTTCCTCGCGATAATCGACCAGCTTGAAGCGAACCTTGTGCGAAAGCCCCGCCACCGCGGCGCGCCGCTCGGCGACGCGGTGCTGCTCGACCGACAGGGTGAGGCCGGTCACCTCGACGGCGCATTCCTTGGCGAGGTAGAGAGCGAGACCGCCCCAGCCGCAGCCGATGTCGAGGACGTGCTGGCCGGGCTCGAGCAGCAGCTTGGCGGCGATGTGGCGCTTCTTATTGGCCTGGGCCTGGTCGATCGTCTGGTCGGGCGCGGTGAAATAGGCGCAGGAATATTGTCGGTCGCGGTCGAGGAACAAATCATAGAGCGCGCCCGACAGATCGTAGTGGTGCGCCACGTTCTGCCGCGCGCGCTGCAGCGGGTTCCATTGCTGGAAGAAGCGGAACGCCTTGCCGAAGCCGTCATAGAACGGCGAGACCCACGATTTCGGCGCGCGGTTCATGTTGACCGCGACGAAATCGAGAAAATCGTAGAGGCTCGCATTCTCGATCGTGAGCCGGCCGTTCATGTAGGCCTCGCCGAGATAAAGGCGCGGGTTGAACAGGAGCTGGCGCTCGAGCGATTTGTCATGGAAGCGGATGGTCAGGGTCGGGCCGGGCTCGATACCGGCGAAAGTTTGCACGTGTCCGGACGTCTCGATCACTCGGAGCGTCCCGCAGCAAACAAGATGGCGCAGAAGTACGCTATATGACATTCCTGGCCCTAAGCTTATCCCCACCTTTGTAATATTTCCGCAAGGCAATGAGCAAGACAAGCCCCCTTAAAGCAGGGCGAGGGCGATCTTCTTGCGGGGCGGCGGAAATGCGGCGTCCAGGAGGGCCAGCTCCTCGGAAGAAAGTTTCAGGTCGAGGGCAGCCAGGTTTTCGTCCAAATGCGATGCGCGGGCGGCCTTGGGGATGGTCATGACGCCGTCCTGGCGCAGCACCCAGGCGATGGCGATCTGGGCCGAGGTGACGCCGCGCTGTTGCGCCAGCTCCTTCAGGGCCTTTTTGCCGAGGAGGCGGCCCTGCTCCAGCGGCGAATAGGCCATCATGGGCAGGCCGCGTTTGCGCAGGGCAGGCAGCAGGTCGAATTCGACGCCCCGGCGCCCCGGATTGTAGAGCACCTGGTTGGAGGCGCATTCCTTGCCTTCGGGCAGCGCCCAAAGCTCTTCCATGTCGGCGAGGTCGAAATTGGAGACACCCCAATGGCGGATTTTGCCGGCCTGGCGCAGCGTCACGAAGGCCTCGATGGTCTCCGTCAGCGGGACGTTGCCGCGCCAGTGCAGCAGGTAGAGGTCGATCCGATCGGTGTGGAGACGCTTGAGGCTTTTCTCGCAGGCGAGGACCGCGCCCTTGCGCGTGGCGTTCTGCGGCAAGACCTTGCTGACCAGGAAGACCTGGTCGCGGCGGCCGGCGATCGTCTTGCCGACCAGCTCCTCGGCACCCCCATTGCCGTACATCTCGGCGGTGTCGATCAGGCTCATGCCGAGGCCAAGGCCGTGGCACAGGGCCGCAATGATGTCGGGGCCGCGCGAGCCCTGCTCACCCATCATCCAGGTTCCCAGGCCGAGCGCAGGAATGCGCTCGCCATCCGGCAGCGTCAGGTAACGCATAAGGCCTAAACGGCGCTATTTTTCAGAGGTTGCCTTGGTCGCGGCCGGAGCGGCCGCCGCTTCTTCCGCGACATCTTCCTCGGCTTCGGCGTGACGCTCACGGGCCTTTTTCGCCAACGGATCGACGCCCTTGGCCTGCATCTCGGCTTCCTCCACCGATTGCGCGACGTTGATCGTCACCTGCACCGTGACTTCGGGATGGAGGCGGACGCGCGTCGGATAGCGGCCGAGCGTCTTGATCGGCTTGTCGAGCGTGACTTGGCCGCGCACGACGGTGAAGCCGGCCTCGGTGATCGCCGCGGCCATGTCGCGCGCCGTCACCGAACCGTAGAGTTGACCGCTTTCGCCGGCCTGGCGGATGACGATCACCGAAATGCCGTCGAGCTTCTTCGCCACCTGCTCGGCCTCGCCGCGGCGGTCCAGATTGGCGGCTTCGAGGTGGACACGCTGCGTCTGGAAGAGGGCGAGATTGTCCTTGGTCGCGCGCAACGCCTTCTTCTGCGGCAAAAGGAAGTTGCGGGCGAAGCCGGGGCGCACCTTCACCACCTGGCCCATTTGGCCAAGCTTCTCGACGCGCTCCAGCAGAATGATTTCCATCATGATCGAGGCCTCAACGCAGATTATAGGGCAGCAGGCCGAGGAAACGGGAACGCTTGATCGCCTGCGCCAGCTCGCGCTGCTTCTTGGTTGAAACGGCCGTGATGCGCGACGGCACGATCTTGCCGCGCTCGCTGATGAAGCGTTGCAGCAGCTTCACGTCCTTGTAGTCGATCTTGGGCGCCTGCGGGCCCGAGAACGGACAGGATTTGCGCCGCCGGAAGAAGGGCCGGCGCGATTGCTGTCCGCCGCCGCTGCGGCCGCCGCCGCCGCGCTCGCCCCGGTCGCCGCCCCCGCCGCGATCATCGCCGTAGCTCATGGCGCGGCTCCTTCAGCTGCTGCTTCCGGCTCGATGATGCCGGGCTCGCGGTCGCGATAGCCGTCGCGCGGGCGGCGCTCGCGGTCGCGCTCCTCGCTGCGGCCGCGGCTCTGCATGATGGCCGAGGGCCCTTCCTCGAGCGCTTCGACGCGCACCGTGAGATA
>DASRKX010000112.1:0-16927 GCA_035648735.1 Allostellaceae bacterium | reverse complement strand
CTCGTAAGCGAGCGAAGCGGCGAGGAATTCGTCGAGCGGATCGGCCGCCTCCGGGCCAAGGCGCTCCAGCACAAGGTGCCGGCCGCGCCGGGCCGCGAGCACCTCGGCAAAGAGCTCATAGGGCGGCGTGAAATCGACGCGCGCCAACAACCCGCCGAGCTGCTCGGCCGCATGGGCGAAGCGCGGCTGCTCCGCCGCGCGGCGGCGCAGCTCATCCCACAGCGTGCCGCGCCTGCCATGCGCCAGCGCGAAGAGCGCATCGTCGTCGAAGCCGTAGAGCGGGCCCTTCAGCACCGTGGCGAGGGTCAGATCGTCCTCGGGCAACAGCAGGAACTGACCGAGCGCCACCATGTCCTCGACGGCAAGCTGCTCCGCCAGCAGCATGCGGTCGATCCCCGCCACCGGCACGTCGCGCTCCTTGAGGGCCCGCACCAGCGCGCCGACGAAAGACGTGCGGCGCCGCACCAGCACCATGACGTCGCCGGCCCGTATGGGCCGGCCGCGCGCCGGCAGCTTTTCACCGCTTTCGATCCAGCGCTTCACCGTCGCGGCGATGGCAAGAGCCAAGCGAGCCTGCGGCAGCCGCAGCCAGGTTTGGCTCAGCGGCGCGTCCCATGGCTCGATCATCGGGCCGTCCTCGGGACCGATCGGCGGCCACAGCTCGACCAGCCCGCCGGCGCCCAGCCGCGACACGACGTGACGCACCTCAGGGGGCGTGACGCCCGTCGCCTCGGGCTTAGGCTTAGAAGCAAAGACAATATCCACATGCTTGAAAACCGCATCCACCGTCTTCAGCACGGAATCGACGGAGCGGAACGAAATGTCGAGATCGACCGGACTCCATTTGGCCTCGATGGCTTTCACCCGCTCCGAGAAATACTCGCGCATTTTGTCGAAGACCGCCGGGTCAGCGCGCTGAAAGCTGAAGATCGACTGCTTGGGGTCGCCGACGGCGAAGATCGTGCGCAGCCGGTCGCGCGCGCCTGCCCCGACGAAGAATTCCTCGGCAAGCAGGCGTACCACTTCCCATTGCTCGGGGTTGGTGTCCTGCGCCTCGTCGATCAGGATATGGTCGAGGCCACCATCGAGCTTGAACAGAACCCAGGGCGCCACGCCCGGCGCGCGCAGCAGCGCCATCGATTTGAGGACGAGATCCTCGAAATCGAGCAGCGCGCGCGCCGCTTTGTGCGCGTCGTAGGAATCGAGGACCGCGCCGCCCAACCGCAGTAGCGCTATCGTCGCCGTCGCCAATAACGCCGCGTCGCGTCGCGCGCGCACGGCTTCGAGCCGCCCGGCTTCATGTAGCAGCGCCGCGACCTCGTCGGGCGAGGTCTCTTGGATTCCCGTGGTGACGATGCGCTCGCGGCGCTTGTTTTTTTGAGTAAAGAAAACCAACAGATATTCGTCGAAGCCGTCTTCGCGCTCGGCCGGATCGGCCAGCCAATCCGCGAGTCGCCGGCCGGCTTTCTGATCGCGGACCGATTCGCTGCCGAGCAGGATTTCCGCCGCCGCCCCCAGTGCCGCCTCGTCGCAAGCGCCGTGGCGGCAGGCCTCGCGCATGACGCCCTCGGCGGTTTCGCCCGGCTTGAGGCCGAGACGCTGGCGCAATTTCATCTCGAAGGCATCGATGCCGCCTGCGCGCACGCGTTCCAGCCGGGCGCGCTCCTGTGCCAGGGATTCGATCAACTCGGCAAAGCCCTGCTCCGAGACGAGTTGGGTCACCGTGTCGAGCGCCTCCTTGAGTCCTCGATCGCTGCCGCGCGATGCGGCAAGCACCTGGGCGCGCGCCTGGTCCAACGCCTCGCGCGCGCTGCGCTCTTCCATGACCTCGAAGTGCGGCGGAATCCCCGCCTCAAGGGGAAAGCGCCGCAGCAGCGATTGGCAGAAGGCGTGAATGGTCTCGATGCGCATGCCGCCCGGCGCGTCGAGCACGCGGGCGAACAGCCGCCGCGCGCGGTCGAGCGTTTCGGGCTCGGCGTCGTCGCCGGTGAGATCCGCCAACGACTTGCGCAGCTTGACGTCCGACATCGTCGCCCATTCGCTGAGCCGCTCCTGAATGCGGATCGCCATCTCGGCGGCCGCCGCCTTGGTGAAGGTGAGGCAGAGGATGCGGGCCGGCTCGCTTCCGGATAAAAGCAGCGACAGCACGCGGTCGGTCAGGACCTTGGTCTTGCCGGTGCCCGCCGAGGCGGCGACCCAGACCGAGGCGGCGGGATCGGCGGCCGCGCGCTGCTGGATCGCCGGATCGGACGTGGCGCGCGCTACCATTTGTCCTCCGTCTCGGCGCCGAGGAGCCATTCCTTAACGCGCGCCAGATGGACGTAATCGCTGTAGCGCGGCCCGCGCGACGGGTTTGGCCACGAGCGATAGGGCGTCTCCGGCCGGTCGAAAGCCGCGATCAGGCGCGCCAGGCCTTCCTTTGCCCGGTCGGCGAGTGCCGCCACCGCGGCGGCGCCTCTGGCGGCGGCCTTATCCTCGCCCGGCGGCTCGCCGCCCGACAGCCGCCAATAAAGCAGCGCCTCGACCTCGGCCGGCTTCACGCCGGGAAAGCCGCCCGCGCGGGCGATCACCGCTTCGAACGCCAGCTGCGAGGCATAGCCGTCATGAATCTCGCCGGGCGGCGGCAGCGTGCCGGTCTTGTAGTCGAGAATGACCAAATTGCCATCGTGCAGACGGTCGATGCGGTCAGCCCGGCCGGAGATTTCAAACGCGCCCTTTGCAGCAGGCATCGTCAGATTGCCGCGCAGCTCGCCGAAGCTCTGCGCCAGCAAGGGGCGCCGCGCGCGTTCGGCCTTCACCACCCAGGCAGCGATGCGCTCGAAGCGCGGCCACCAGAAGGCGCGCACGTTGGGCCGCGCCAGCGCCTCGCCGAAGCTGTCGCGGCCGAATTCGAGCAGCCGCGCCGAGGCATCGTCGGGAAGCTCGGCGGGAAACGCCTTGAGGAATTTGTCGAGCGCGGCGTGAATGAAGATGCCGCGCTCAGCGACCCCCGGATCGGCGTCGAGCGGTTCCAGCGCTTTGAGGTCGAGCACGTGCCGCGCATAAATCGCATAGGGATCGCGCACCCAGGTTTCGATTTCGGTGACATGCAGCCGGCGCGGCCGGACAGCGACCGGCGGCCGCGGCAACGGCGCGGCGATCGGCCGATGCGCCGCCGGCTGGTCGAGCAACGCCGCCCAGGCGAGCGGCGCGCCGGATTCGGCGCTGTCGCCGTAGAGCTGGGTCTCGAGCTTCAGCGCGCGCAACACCGTCTCGAGCCGCAGCAGCCAGCGCGACGGCACGGTGGGCGCGCCTTCGACCCGCGTCGCGCGCGTCAGCACCACCTCCGGTGCGCCGAGGCATTGGGCGAAATCATGCGCGGCCCGGCCGATGCGGCGCTCGGGCGGCGGCAGGCCGAAATCGCGGCGCATCGGGCGCGACAGCCAGGGATCGCTCTCGGCGCGCGGTGGCCAGATTCCTTCGTTTAGCCCCCCGAGGATAATGAGATCGGCCGATTGCAGCCGCGCCTCGAGCAGGCCCCAGATGAAAAGCCGCGGATGGCGGCCATAGGCCGGCCGCACCACTGGACCGGCGATCAGCGCTTCGAACAGCGCCGGATATTCGGCGCCGGCGACCGGTGGGAAGCCGCGCGGCGCCGCATGCAGCTCGCTGACCCATTGCGCCAACGCCTCCCCCGCCGCCGCGCGCCACAGGGCCGCCCGGCCGGGCGCCGCATCGGTCGCCGCCAGATTCTCGGCGGATGCCGCATGCGCCGCGACCAGCGATGCGAGTTCCGTTTCGCGCTCCGTCATCGCGCCCGTCAGCGGCGCCAAGGCGCGGCCGATGCGCGCGACGAAATCCTTGAGCGCCGGCTCGGCCAGCGCCGCCTGGAGCCCGGCGACGCCGGGCGCCGGGCGCGGGCCGCGCAACGCCGCGCGTTCGAGCTTCCGCGCCAGCTCGCGGCAGGCGGCGGGATCAAGCCCCGCCGCAGCAAGGGGATGCTTCAGCAGCGCCAGCAGCGCCAGCGGCGCCAGTTGCCCGGCGACGGCGTCGAGGATGAGGCGGAGGAAAACGGCGGGCGGCGTCTTCGCTAGCGGCGTGCCGGCGGAATCGTCGATTTCGATGTCCCAGCGGCGCAGCTCGCCGGCGACGCGGCGCGCCAGGCCGCGGTCGGGCGTCACCAGCGCCGCGGTCTCGCCCGGATGCTGCAGCCGCTCGCGCATCAGCAGCGCGATCACCACCGCCTCCTCCTGCGGTCCCGGGCAATCGACGCGGCGCAAGCCGTCGAGCGCGACCTTGCCGATGCCGGAAATGGCGCCCCAGCGATGGCTGACATCGGCCGGGCGCAAGGCTTCGCGCAGGAGCTTTTGCCGCGCCGGATTGCCGGAAGCGAAGCCGGGCGCGGGAAAGGGCCGCACCGACTTGGGCGCAATATCGAGCCGGCCCAGCAGCACAGCCAGGAGATGCTGCGGATGGGCGGGATCGACCAGCACCGCATCCCAGCTTTCGGCATCGAGTGCGCGATCGAGGCCCGGCAGCACCACCATGCCCTGAGGCAATTCCGCCACTTCGGCAATGAGGTCGCTG
Organism: Allostellaceae bacterium; assembly: GCA_035648735.1. Lineage (GTDB taxonomy): Bacteria > Pseudomonadota > Alphaproteobacteria > ATCC43930 > CGMCC-115725 > REEB95. The sequence goes on along the minus strand of DASRKX010000112.1, from coordinate 12,361 downwards.
ATTGCGGGAATGCCGCCGGCGATGCCGGCCGCGATCACCGGATGCGCCGGGGGATTGGCGCGCCACGCTTCGGCCTGCGCCGCAAGCACGCGGTTGCGCCGCGCCGCCGGATCGAGGCCGCCGAGCTCCGCCAGCGCCGTCGGCCAATGCTCGGTCAGGATGCGCAGGAAGGTCAGCACCTGCTGCCAATGTTGCGCGTGCGCCTCGGGCGCCAGATCGGCGAGCTTGGTGAAATCGCAGCCCTCGGCCCCGACCTCGTCAAGGAAGCGCGCGAGCTCCGCCGCGAGCGGCGCCGCTTGCGCCGCACTCAGCCGGCCGATGCCACGGCGTTCGCCCCAGCGCAGCACCAGCCGCGCCAGCATCAGCCGCCGCGCCAGATCGGGCACCGGCGGCGGCAGGTCGAGCCCCTCGGTGCCGGCGCTTTCATCCGCCAGGATCGCGAGCTCCTCGGCATCGAGATCGCCGACCGGCACCAACCGCGGCAGCAGCATAGGCTTGCCCGAGCCGGCGCGGAGAAAGGCCTCGGCCAAGGCGCGCCCGGCGCGGCGCGTCGGCAGCAGCACGGTCATCCGCGCCAGATCGAGCGGGTTGCCGCCGGCGCGGGCCAGCAAGCCCGTGGCCAGCGCGTCGAGAAACGGCACGCCGGCATCGATCGAGAAAACCGGCTTCATCTAGCGGTCGACACTGCGGGTCTTGAGCCCCGCCTCGGCCATCGCCAGGCCCTCCGGCGTGCCGATATGATACCACTCGCCGTCATGCACCAACCCGCCGAGGCGGCCGTGCTCGATCGCCCCGTCCCATAGTCGGTTGATCGAGAAAGCGCCGGCCGGCGCATCGTCGAACAGCCGGCGATGGACGATCTCGACGCCGGCGAAGACGTAGGGCGCGATTTCGCGCTCGCCGCGCCGCCGCGCCTGGCCCATGGGATCAAGCAGGAAATCGCCCGCACCCTCATAGCCGATAGCGCGCGATGTCGGCTGCATCAGCAGCAGCGCATCGGCGCCATCGACCGCGAAGGTCGCGGCAAGACGCTCGAGCGCGCGGTCCTTGCTGTCGAGCCAGAAGACGTCGGCATTGACCGCAAAAAATACCTCGCCGAGCATCGGGAGCGCCTGCTTGATGCCGCCGCCGGTCTCGAGCGCCTCGGATTCGCACGAGAATTCGATGGCGATGTCGTCGCGCCCCGCCAGATGCCCCGCGATGCGCTCGCCGAGATAGTTGAGATTGACCACCGCGCGCGTCACGCCGGCCTCGACCAGACGATCGAGCACGTGGTCGATCAGCGGCTTACCTGCGACCGTCACCAGCGGCTTGGGGAGCCGGTCGGTCAGATTGCGCATGCGCTTGCCGCGCCCGGCGGCGAGCACCATCGCGGTATCGGGGATTTTCACGCGGCGGGGCATGGCGGGATGCGACGGTGGGCGGGCGAAATGCGGCGGCCCAGCCATTGCGAGACCGGCGCCAAAGCGGGATGGGCGAGATCGCGTTCCAGCAGGCGCCAGACGCGCGGAATATGCGCCAGATATTGCGGCTTGCCGTCGCGCAGGCAGAGGCGCGTGAAAATGCCGATGATCTTGGCGCTACGCTGCGCGCCGAGGACGCAATAAGAAGCCTCGAAGGCGTTGCGATCGAGCGCCGGAAAGGCTGCGAGATAGCGCGTCTTCATCCGCTGCGCCAGGGTTTCGGGCACGTCGCGCCGCGCGTCCTCGAGCAGCGACACCAGGTCGTAGCTCACCGGCCCCTGCACCGCGTCCTGGAAATCGAGCAACCCGCAGCACATGATTCCGTCGCGGTCGTCGACGCGCATCAGATTGTCGACGTGAAAGTCGCGCAGCACCAGCGACGACGGCACGCCGCGCGCGACCGGCAGAACCTGCTGCCACAGCGACCGATATTCGGCACGCAGTGCGTCGTCCGCCGGCACGCCGGTGATCGCCGGCCAATACCAATCGACCAGCAGCGATGCTTCGTCGAGCAGTCGTTCGTCGTCATAAGATGCCAGGAAGTCCGCATCCTTCGCATTAAAGCGCCGCGCGATCTCGATCAGCACATCCACCGCAAGGGTGTAGAGCGGTTCCTCGGCCTCGTTCTGCGCCAGCAGCCGCGTGTAGGTCGCGTCGCCCAAATCCTCGATCAGCAGCAGACCGTTCTCGGCGTCATGATTGAGGATGGCGGGCGCGGCGAATCCGAGATGGCGCAGCAGCCGCGCCACCGCCAGATAGGGGCGCACGTCTTCGCGCGGCGGCGGCGCGTCCATCAACATGGCACGATTCTTTTCGCTGCCGTGCAAGCGAACATAGCGGCGGAAAGAGGCATCGCCGGGCAACTTCTCGCGCCGCGCCCCGGCCCAGCCGGACTGGGCGAGGAACCGGTCGATGCGGGTCGCGCGTTCCTCAGGCATGGATCAATCCCGCAAGCCGTTGCCGCCACGCCGGCGACGGGCCGAGCGTGGCGATCCGCGCCCCCGGCGCGACACCCGCCTGCAAGCCGAGATCGAGCCGGTCGGGCGGCAGCATCGCCGCGATACGTTCCGGCCATTCGACGAGGCAGATGCCGTCGCCCAAGGCTTCCTCAAGGCCAAGCTCCAGCGCCTCTTCCGGCTTCTCCAGCCGGTAGAGGTCGAAATGCCAGATCGGAGGATCGCCATCGTAGATCTCGACCAGGGTGAAGGTCGGGCTCGGCACGTCCTCGCCGTCATGCCCCCGGGCGCGGATGAAGGCGCGGGCGAAGGTGGTCTTGCCGCTGCCCAAGGCGCCGCGCAGGGCGATCAAATCGCCGCGCCTGGCGTCGCGCGCCAGCAGCGCGGCAAGCCGGCCGGTCGCGGCCTCGTCGGCAAGATCGATCGTCAGCGCGGAACTCCCATTCACGCCTTGTTTTAGGGGGGCAACGGTCCGCTCGCAATGGCGCCCGCAACCCGAGGGGTGTTGCGCGGCAGTGGCGGCGCCGCCATGTTAGCGCGGCAAAGGGGGCGTGATGGCTGGAGCGGCGCAGACCGACGTGGCGATCATCGGCGCGGGGCCGGTCGGGCTCTTCGCCGTCTTCGAATGCGGCATGCTGAAGCTCGGCTGCCACGTCTTCGATTCGCTGCCCGCGCCGGGCGGCCAGTGCACGGCGCTCTACCCCGAAAAGCCGATTTTCGACATCCCGGCCTATCCGACCATCGACGCGCAGGAGCTGGTTGAGAAGCTGCTCGAACAGGCGGCGCCCTTCACGCCGCACTTCCATCTCGGCAAGCCGGTGACTGCGCTCGCGCCGCTGCCGGATGGCGGCTTCCGGCTGACCACCGGCGGTGGCGCGGCGGTTACGGCGCGCGCGATCATCATCGCCGCCGGGGCCGGCGCCTTCGGGCCCAACCGCCCGCCGCTCGCCGGGATCGAGCGCTTCGAGGGTAAGAGCGTCCATTATCTGGTGCGGCGGCGCGACGATTTCCGCGGCCGGCGGGTCGTCATCGCCGGCGGCGGCGATTCGGCGGTCGATTGGGCGCTGTCGCTGGCCGAGGTCGCGGCCCAGGTGATGGTGGTGCACCGCCGGCCGAAATTCCGCGCCGCGCCCGGCTCGGTCGCGCGGCTCCACGCGCTGGCCGAATCCGGCAAGGTCGAGCTCGTCGTGCCGTATCAGCTGCACGGGCTCGAAGGCGACGGCGACACATTGAAGGCCGTGATCGTCGCCGATCTCGACGGCAAGACTCGAAGCCTGGCGGCGGATGCCCTGCTCCCCTTCTTCGGCCTCGCCGCCGATTTGGGGCCGATCGCGCAATGGGGCCTGGATCTTCATCTGCATCATCTCAAGGTCGAGCCGGCGAGTTGCGCCACCTCGGTGCCGGGTATCTTTGCCATCGGCGACGTGGCGCATTATCCCGGCAAGCTGAAGCTCATCCTGTCGGGCTTCGCCGAGGCGGCGCTCGCCGCACATGCGATCTATCCGCTGGTCCATCCGGGAGCGGCGCTGCATTTCGAATATTCGACGACCAAGGGCGTGCCGGGCCGCTGAATCTGTCGGCTATTCTCCCGCTGCGCGCAGGCGCTGGGCCTCGGCCGGGATGCGGCAGGTGACGATGGTGCCGGCGCCCGGAATCGAGCGCAGTTCCACCGTGCCGCCATGCAGATCGACGAAACTCTTGACCAGCGACAGGCCCAGTCCCGCGCCGGCACCGGGCTGGCGCGCCTCGCGCGCGCTGCCGCGCTCGAAGGTGCCGAAGATGCGCGCCTGATCCTCCTGCTTCACGCCGATGCCGGTGTCGGCCACGGTGAGCGCCACGCCCCCGCTTTCGCGACGCGCCCGAAGCGTGACGGTACCGCCGGCCGGCGTGAATTTGAGCGCGTTGGAGACCAGGTTGAACAATGCCTGCTTCAGCCGCCGCTCGTCCGCCGGCAGCGTGCCGATGTCGGGTGGGCAATCAAAATCGAGGCGCAGGCCCTGGTTGCGCGCGCGTTCCCGCGCCAGGGTCATCACGCTCGACATCAACGCATGGATGTCGACCTCTCGGGTCTCGATCTGCATGTAGCCTGCCTCGATGGTGGCAAGATCGAGAATGTCATTGATGAGCGAGGACAGGCGCTGCGCGCTTTCGAGGATGCCTTGGCTGTATTCGGTCTGGCGCGGGTTGAGCGCGCCGAAATATTGGTTCACCAGGATCTCGGCGAAGCCGCTGATCGCGTTCAACGGTGTGCGGAGCTCGTAGGAGACATTGGCGAGGAATTCGCTCTTAAGACGGCCGGCGGTCTCCAGCGCGGCGGTGCGCTCGCGCAACGCTTGCTCGACGCGCGTCGAATCGGTGATGTCGAGATAGCTCAGCAGGATGTTGCCGTCAGGCAGCGGGACGGTGGCCGCCTGCAGCACCGAGCCGTCGGCGCGCTCGAGCCGCACCGAGGACGCGCTGTGCGCGGTGATGCGCGCGACGATGCGGCGGCGCGTCTCGTCCCAGGCCTCCTGGTCGGCGACGAACGGCCGGAAGCGCTCGACGATTGAGGATATATGCGGCTCGCCCGCCAGATCCTCGGGCACGAGCCGCCAGATGCGGGCATAGGCCGGATTCCACAGCTTCAGGCGCCCGTCGCTGCCGAAGACGGCGATGCCTTCATAGAGGTTGTTCAGCGTTTCGCGCTGAACCGCTATGGAAGTGTTGTAGGAGCGTTCGAGCGCCAAGCGGTCGGTAACGTCCTCGAAAACAAAGGTCAGGCCGCGGAACGGATGCGGGCTGACGACGAGGCGCAGCGTGCGCTCGTCGGGCAGATGCAACAGCTCTTCCTGGGGCTCGATCAGCGCGGTGAACATGGCGCGTTGCTGCGCCTTGAAGGCGCGGAAATCGGCGTGCTCAGGCAGGCGGCGGCGTTCGCGCAGCCGCTCCAGCACCTCGTCGAGCGACGGCTTCGCCGCCAGCCAATCGGGCTCAAGCTGCCAGAGATGGACGAAGGCGGTGTTGTAGAAGGCGAGCCGCAAGTCCGGACCGTAGATCGCGATCGCGACGATGACATTCTCGAGCACCGCCGCATGCGCGGCGATGTGGCGCTGCAATTCGACCTGCGCCGCCTGGAGCACGGTCAGGTCGCGCGCGAGGCCGAGCGTGCCGCCATCGGCCAGCGGAATCTCGGAGAGCGCGAGATAGCGGCGCGAGCCGTCGATGACGACGTAGCGGCTGTCATCTTGGGGCGCGCCTTTCGCCTGGGCTCGGGCGGCGAGGGCACGACCCTCCGCGCCGGCGAGCTCGCGGCCCTCCGCGATGGCGCCGGCCGAATCGGCGTCGACGGCGGTGGCATAGGCGCGGTTGGCTTCGGCGAGGCTCAAATCCCGGCGCCGTCGCCACAGCGGCATTGGCAGTGCGTCGATGAGTGCGCGCAAATCGTCCCGCTCGCGCGCGACGCCTTCGGTCTCCGACAATCGCTTGGCAGCGGCGCCCAGCCGCTCGGCAAGGTCAAGCCGATCGCCCTCGACCTGGCGGAGACGCGCGATCAGGCGGCGCTGTGCCGGCCAGACGACCCCAAGCGCCAGCGCCAAGACCGCGAAGAGCGCGCCCAGCAACACCGACCAACCCATCCTCCTGCCCCTCCGATTCGCGGCATTCGCCTAAAAATGCCGCGAATCGAGCGAGTCTAGGCAAGCGCGTTGAAATCGTCGAGCAGGCTGGCGATTCTGGCGTCGTCGTGCTGGTCCATGATGGCGCGGGCGCGCTGGGTCGCCGCCGCCACATCCATGGCACGCACCCGCTGCTTGACGCGCGGAATACTCGCCGGCGCCATGGAAAGATCGCGCAGACCGAGACCGAGCAGAAGCGCCGTGTAGCGCGGATCGCCCGCCATCTCGCCGCACAGACTGACCGGCTTTTGCGCCCGGATTGCCGCTTCGACGGTGAATTGGATGAGACGCAGCACCGCCGGATGCAGCGGGTTATGAAGATAGGCGACCTGTTCGTCGCTGCGATCGACGGCGAGGGTATACTGGATGAGGTCATTGGTGCCGATGGCGAAGAAATCGGACGCCGCCGCCAGCGCATCGGCCGCCAGGGCGGCGCCCGGGATCTCGATCATCACGCCCAGCGGCGGCAGCGGATCGGCAATGCGCGCGCCGCGCCGCTTCAGGCGCCGCACCGCAAGCGCCATGGCCTCGCGCACGGCAAGAACTTCGGCGACGCTCGAAATCATCGGCAGCAGGATGCGTACCGGCCCGACCGCGCCGGCCCGCAGCATGGCCGCGAGCTGGGCGTCGAGCAGCGTCCGCTCCCTGAGCGAAAGACGAATCGCACGCAATCCCAATGCCGGGTTGCTGCCCTCGCTCGCCATCGTCTCGGCGAGGGGCGCCGCGACCTTGTCGCCGCCGACATCGAGTGTGCGGATGGTGACTGGCTTTCCTTCCATGCCGCGCACCAGCGACGCGTAGGCGGCGTATTGCTCGTCCTCGTCAGGTAAATCGTCGCGATTCATGAAAAGAAATTCGCTGCGCACCAGCCCGAGACCTTGGGCGCCGACCGAGACCGCCTGGCCCAGCTCGCGCGGCAATTCGAGATTTGCCTGCAGGCTGATCTCGATGCCGTCGCGCGTTACCGCCGGCAGTCGCTTCAATCGCGCCAAGCCCCGCCCGGCGCGCTCCATCGCCGAGCGTCGCTTCTGGAAACGCGTCAGGGTGGCGGCGCTCGGATTGATGACGATCTCGCCGGTCTCGCCGTCGAGCGCCACGGCGTCGCCCTCGCCGACGCCCTTGAGCAGATCGGCCACGCCGATGACGGCGGGAATGCCCAGCGCGCGCGCCATGATCGCGGTGTGGCCCTCGGCACCGCCGAGCACGGTGGCGAAACCCTTGACCTGCTTCGGTTCCATCAGCGCGATGTCGGCCGGGCTCAGCTCCTCGGCAAGCACGATCGTGCCCTCGGCGAGTTTCTTGAACGTGGCATAAGGCGTCTGGGTCAGATTGCGCAGCAGCCGGTGACCGACGACGCGCACATCCTCGATGCGCGCGGCAAGATAGGCGTCGCCCATGGCGGCGAAGCTTTCGCCCATGCGCTCGATCTCGAGCTCCACGGCGCGCTCGGCGTTGATGCGGTCCTGCTCGATGTGGCGTTCGGCGCCGCGCACGAAGCGCGATTTCGACAACATGGAAACGTGGGCATCGAGCAGATAACCCATCTCCTCGGCAGCCGAGCCGGGCAGCCCGGCCGCCTTGCCCTTGAGCTTCTTCAGCTGCTTGAGCGATTGCTCGACCGCTTGGCCAAAGCGCGCGAGCTCGCCGGCAACCTCGCTCGCGGCAAGCGAGCGCTCCGATACGGCGATGGCGCTTTCGTCGCTGACAAAGGCCTGCCCGACTGCGATGCCGGGCGCGATGCCGAGGCCTTCGAGCCTCCGTTCGGTCTTGCCGCCGTCACGCCTCATTGAAGCCGCCGGTGATGAGTGCCGCGAGCGCGTCGATGGCGCCGGCGGCGTCAGGCCCTGTCGCGCTCAACTCGATGGCGGTGCCCGGGCCGGCGGCAAGCATCATCAGGCCCATGATGGACCGGCCCGAGACCGAGGCGCCCGTCTTGGTGACGGTCACTTCGGCTTCGTATTCGAAGGCAAGCTTGACGAAACGCGCCGCCGCGCGGGCATGAAGGCCGCGCTGATTGCGAATGGTGACGGTTCGACGAATTTCCGCGGGATTATCGGCTGCGGGTGCGGCCGGTTCCGCCATCAGCGCACATCGGCCAGAAGCTGCGAGGCGACGTTGATGTATTTGCGGCCTGCCTCTTGTGCGCCCCGCACTGCGTCGGCGAGGGATTCGGTCTGTCGCAGGCTGGCGAGCTTGATCAGCATCGGCAAATTGACGCCGGCAATGACCTCGATCTTCGCCTTATCCATGACCGAGATGGCGAGGTTCGACGGCGTACCGCCGAACATGTCGGTGAGCAGCACCACGCCGCCGCCGGTGTTGACCTCCTCGACCGAGCGGAGAATGTCCTGGCGCCGCTTCTCCATGTCGTCGTCCGGGCCGATGCAGACGGCGGCGATGTTGCGTTGTGGTCCCACGACATGCTCCAGCGCGGAGATGAACTCAGCCGCGAGGCGGCCGTGGGTGACGAGAACCATTCCGATCATGCGATGTCCTTTACGGGATTTTCCGGCGCCTCGGCGGGCGCCGTACCGGCTTCCGCCGGGCGGTCGAGATCACGATGCAGCAGGGCGACGCGGCGACCTTCGCCGGCGAGCCAGGCAACCAGGCGCTCGGCGACGTAGACCGAGCGATGACGGCCGCCGGTGCAGCCGATCGCGATGGTGAGATAGCTTTTGCCTTCCGCCTCGTAGCGCGGCAGCAGCCGCGCGAGCCAGTCGCACAGCTCATTGAAGCGCGGCGCCAGATCCGGATCGCCTTCGATGAACTGTCCGACGGCGCGGTCGCGGCCAGAGAGCTCCTGGAGCGATTCGACGTAATGTGGGTTCTTCAAAAAGCGCATGTCGAAGACCAGATCGGCATCGCGCGGCAGGCCGTGGCGATAGGAGAAGGAAGTGACGAAGATGGTGATGCCCGGCGCGTGATCGAGTGCGAATTGGCCCTGCAACACGCGTTTCAGGTCGCCGGGCGTCAGGCTTGACGTGTCGAGAACCAGATCGGCCCGGTCGCGCAACGGCCAGACACGCTGGCGCTCGAGGCGGATGCCGTCAGCCACCGGACGCTCCGCCGCCAGCGGATGGCGGCGGCGGGTTTCGGTGTAGCGGCGCTCCAGCCGGTCGTCGTCGCAATCGAGAAAGACCATCTTGAGATCGATATTCTTGCCCTTGACTAGTTCGTCGAGCGCCTTGACGAGCGACGGCACGGCGAAGTCGCGCGTGCGAACGTCGACGCCGATGGCCAGAGGAACATTTCCGGGACGCGGGCCGACCAGCTTAGGCAGCAGCGTGAGCGGCAGATTATCGACCGCCTCGTAGCCCATGTCCTCCAGCGTCTTGAGCGCGGTCGAGCGGCCCGCCCCCGACATGCCGGTGACGACAAGAAGGCGCGCGCGTTCGGGAAATCGAGTGTTCATGGCGCGATCAGTGCGGCTTGGGTCTTGAGCTCGTCGCCGGCCAGCGCCTGGAGCGCGAAACGCAGCTTAGTGGGCGCAGAGCCTTCGAACGGACAGAGTACGAAGAGCGGCACGGAAATCCCCAGCAACGTCGCATGACGACGCTCCGGCAGCCGTTCGACATCGGCCGCCGAAACGAGATCGCAGACGAGACGCAGCGCGGCGCGCGGCGCGCGTGGCAGGCGAAGGATACCCAGGCCGCGCGCCTCGATCATGCCGGCGATGGTCGGCGGCGCGCTCATGACGATATCAGCGGATTCGCGCGCGATCTCGACCTGATCGTCGGCAACCAGGCGCGCGCCTTCGTCGATCAGCCGAAGCGCCAGATCCGATTTGCCGCTACCGGACGGACCACGCAAAAGCAGGCCGGCCTGGCCCAGGACGACCGCGGTGCCATGGATGAGATTCATCGGGCGCTCTAGGTGCGCCGCCGTCTGGTTAAAGTCAAATGGTTTGGCGCTGCAAACAGCGCTTTGGTTACACCTAACACAATAGGAAGCGTGGCTTTCCGCGCTTTCACTACCGTCTGTTGTAGGAGATGCCGGTAATTGTTGCGCCGCAATATATCAGGGGCCGGCGGGCAACCAGACACTGAAACGCGCGCCGGTATAATGGCCGGCGGCGTCGCGCCGGTTCTCGGCAACGATGCGGCCGCGATGGCTATCGACGATCTGCTTGGAGATCGCGAGGCCGAGACCCGAATGCGTGCCGAATTTTTCGCCCGCTGGCCGCTCGGTATAGAAGCGCTCGAAGATCGCCTGCAGCTTGCCTTCGGGAATTCCCGGCCCGTCATCGTCAACCGTGACAACGACGAAAGCGCCGTCGCGGCGGCCATCGACGCGCACCGAGCCGCCAGGCGGGCTGAACGACACCGCGTTGACGATCAAATTGCGGAAGACCTGCATCAGACGATCCTCGATGCCGGCCACCATCAGAGCGCCTTCGGGCGTTCCCGGATCGCCCGGCAGCATCAATTTCAACTGCGGTGAATCCGTCGCGACGCCCGCTTCGTGCACGGCGGCGAGCGCCGACAGCAGCGGCCCGAGCGCAACCGGCATGGGCTCGATCCGCGCCAGTTCGGCATCGAGGCGCGAGGCGTCGGAGATGTCCGTGATAAGACGGTTAAGCCGATCGACATCTTCAATGACCACTCCCAGCAGGCGGCGCTGCTTTGCCGGATCGTCGAGCCGGGTCACCGTTTCGATCGCGCTGCGCAGGGACGTCAGCGGGTTTTTGATCTCATGCGCGACGTCGGCGGCGAATCTTTCGATGGCGTCGACCCGCTGCCACAGCGCGCTGGTCATGTGGCGCAGCGCTCCGGAAAGATCGCCGATCTCGTCGCCGCGCCGCGTCAGATCGGGAATGACGACCTCGCGGCCTTGGCGATGACGCACATTCTCGGCCGCCTCGGCGAGGCGGCGGATCGGTCGCGCGATCGTGCCGGCGAGATAGATCGAAAGCAACACGGTGACGCCGAGTGCAAAGGCGAACACCTTGAGGACGGCAAAGCGCACGCTGCGCACCGCCTTGTCGATTTCGCTGCTGCCGATCGAAAGCTGCACCGCGCCCAGAACCTGACGGTAATGCTGCACCGGCACCGCAACGGTGAGGATCAGGCTACGGCTGGGGCGATCGCTCTGTACCTGGCTCGCCAGGTCGCCGCTAAGGGCGCGCTGCACCTCCGGAAAATCGGCGGCCGTCGCATTCACCGGCGGCTCGCGATAAGACGGGTAGCTCTTCTGCCACGGAAACAGCGCCATTGCGCCGTCATAGAGCCGGTCGGCGAGACGCTCGAAAAAGCCATTACCGGGCGGTGGCAATTCAGCAACCTCCACCGCGCCCCCCGGGCCGCTCAACACCGCGGTATCGCCCAGCAGATTGCCCTGGTTGTCGAACAGCCGCGCGCGCGTTTCGGTCGGTTCGACCAGGCGACGCATCATGTCGCGCGCCGATTGCGGCACGAGATCCTCGTTGCGGTCGTGCTGGACGACGGCGCCCTCGCCGAGCGCCGCGGCGAAGATCCGCGCTTGCGTACGCAAGGAATCGAGATTGGCGGCGATCAGGCTGTCCTGGTATTCGCCGAGATAGAGAAAGCCGAAGCCGAGCAACCCCAGCGCCAGGACGTTGACGAAAAGAATACGGCGCGTCAGCGGCGACAGCCGCCGATGCACCGGATGCGGCGGCGCGGTGGCGTTGCTTTGCGGCTTGGATTCCGGCGCGGCGCGCGGTGGCGCGGCGGCGGCCGCCGCCGGATCAGTGATCGCGGTAACGATATCCAACGCCATACAGGGTTTCGATCTGCGCGAACTCGGTATCGACCACCTTGAACTTCTTGCGCAGACGCTTGATGTGGCTGTCGATGGTGCGGTCGTCGACATAGATGTGCTCGCCGTAAGCACCGTCCATCAACTGGTCGCGACTCTTGACGTGGCCGGGCCGCATGGCGAGCGATTTGAGGATCAGAAACTCGGTTACCGTGAGATCGACATCCTGGCTGCGCCAGGTGCATTGATGCCGTCCCGGATCGAGCGTCAGATCGCCGCGCTGGATGACCGGCTCGGTTTCGGCGGTCTCCTCGCCACGCGCGATCTCGCCCCGGCGCAGCAGCGCGCGGATGCGCTCGACCAGCAGGCGCTGCGAGAACGGCTTCTTGATGTAGTCGTCCGCGCCCATACGCAGGCCGAGAACCTCATCCACCTCGTCGTCCTTCGACGTCAGGAAGATCACTGGCATCGCGCCTTGCTTGCGCAGATGGCCGAGGAGCTCCATGCCGTCCATGCGCGGCATCTTGATGTCGAGGATGGCGAGATCGGCGGGCTGCGCCGTCAGACCCTTGAG
>DASRKX010000111.1:0-2789 GCA_035648735.1 Allostellaceae bacterium | reverse complement strand
GGCGTCGCGGGCGTTGAGAACCAAGTTGAGCAGCGCGCTTTCGAGTTGGTTCTGGTCGCATATGGTCGCCCACAGGTCACCCGCGAGCTTGGTCTCGACCCGGATGCCAGGTCCCACGGTGCGGCGGAACAAATCCTCCATTGCTGCGCGGCAAACAGGATGAGAGGCGCGCGTCAATCTGGATGAGAATGTCGCCGGATGCGTGACGGCAGGAGGGCGTAGCCCGAGTGACGTTGCGAATCCGGCGACAGGCGCGGCCCCGTAGGGGGCGCGTCGGCTGGCGGTCGCGGCCGGTCGGGTAGGAAGCGGGTTCTTCATGCGATGAGGAACCAACCCTTGCCCGGCCGCCACATCACCGACCACCAGATGAGGCTATACATGAGTTTCCGCCAAGCCGAGCCGCCGGTCGTCGCCGCGGCCAAAGCCGGGTTCAGCACCGCCAGCGCCTATCGCCTTGAGCAAGACCCGCGGTTGCCCTCGCAAAAGAACGCGCCGCGCGAGCGGCGGCGTCATGACCCGCTGGCTGCGGTTTGGGACAGCGAAGTGGTGCCGCTGCTCAAGAGCGTTGCGGGATTGCGGCCGGTCGCCATCTTCGACGAGATCCGGCGGCGCCATCCCGAGATCGGCGCCGGCATCCGTCGCACGCTGGAGCGCCGCATCCGCACCTGGCGGGCACTCAACGGCGCCGAGCAGGACGTCATCTTTCGGCAGGAGCATCCGCCGGGCCGGCTCGGCTTGTCCGATTTTACCGACATGGGCGAGCGCGGCGTCAGCATCGCCGGCGCACCGCTCGATCATCGGCTGTATCACTTTCGCCTCGCCTTCTCGGGTTGGGAACACGCCCATGTCGTGCTCGGTGGTGAGAGCTTTGTCGCGCTGGCCGAGGGATTGCAGAACGCGTTATGGGCGCTCGGCCGCGCTCCCTTGCAGCATCGCAGCGACAGCTTGTCGGCCGCCTTCCGCAATCTCGAGGACGACGCGCGGCAGGATCAGACCCGCCGCTACGAGGCGTTGTGCGCGCATTACGGCATGGAGCCGACCCGCAACAACCGCGGCGTGGCGCACGAGAACGGTTCGATCGAAAGCCCGCACGGCCATCTCAAGCAGGCGATCGAGGATGCGCTGCTGCTGCGCGGCTCGCGCGACTTCGACACGCTCGGCGCCTATCGCCGCTTTGTCGACGAGATCGTCGGGCGGCGCAACGCTCGCAACGGCAAGCGGCTCGATCTCGAGCGCTCGGCGCTGCAAGTGCTGCCGGCGCGCCGGACGACGGATTACGAAGAGACCATCGTCACCGTCACCTCGAGCAGCGGGTTCACTCTCAAGAAGGTGTTCTATTCGGTGCCCTCGCGCCTGATCGGCCATCGGCTGCGCGTGCGCCTTTATGACGATCGGCTCGAATGCCTCCTCGGCGCCACGCCGCTGATGACGCTGCGTCGTGGCCGAGCGCGTCCCAGTGGCAAGCACGGCCACGTTGTCGATTACCGGCACGTCATCCACGCCTTGCGCCGAAAGCCCATGGCGCTGCTTAACCTAGTCTACCGCGAGCAGCTCTTTCCGCGGCGTGCATATCGGCGCGCGTTCGAAGCGCTGCTCGCCGCAGACAGCGAGAAACGGGCGTGCCGCACCATGGTCGGGCTGCTGGCGCTCGCCCATGATCGCGCGTGCGAGGCCGAACTTGCCGCCGCCATCGACGCCGAGCTCGACGCCGGCAGATTGCCCGATCTGGACGGCTTTACCCGGCGCTTTGCACCCAATCCCGCTGCCATTCCCGACATCGCCGTCGAGCTGGTGCCGCTCCATCTCTACGACGAGCTGGGCACGGTCCGGGCGGGCGGCGTGGCATGAAGACCGCCAATGCCATCGACACCGCCCGCGTCGAGCTGCTTCTGGCCGAACTGCGGTTGCCCGCGGTCAAGCTGGTCTGGGCCGATCTTGCCGCCCAGGCTGACAAGGAAGGATGGCCGGCGGCCCGGTTCCTCGCCGCGCTTGCCGAGCATGAGATGGCCGAGCGCGCCCGGCGCCGCATCGAACGCCATCTTGCCGAAGCCAGATTGCCGCCCGGCAAGACCCTCGACAGCTTCGACTTCGAGGCCGTACCTGTCGTCAGCAAGGCCCAGGTCATGGCGCTCGCCGCCGGCGACAGCTGGCTCGAAAAAGGGGCCAACCTGATCATGTTCGGGCCGCCCGGCGGCGGAAAGAGCCACTTGGCGGCAGCCCTAGGCTTCGCCCTGGTCGAAAACGGCTGGCGCATCCTGTTCACCCGCACCACCGATCTCGTCCAGCGGTTGCAGATCGCCCGCCGCGAACTCGCTCTCGAAGCCGCCATCGCCAAGCTCGACAAATACCACCTGCTGATCCTCGACGACCTCGCCTACGTCACCAAGGATCAGGCCGAAACCAGCGTGCTCTTCGAACTCATCGGCGCCCGGTACGAGCGGCGATCCTTGCTCGTCACCGCCAACCAGCCGTTCGGCGAATGGGGCAAGATCTTCCCCGACCAGGCGATGACGCTCGCCGTCGTCGATCGCCTCGTTCATCACGCCACCATCTTCGAGATGAACGTCGAGAGCTATCGCCGCCGCACTGCCCTCGAACGCAAACGCGGACCCGGAAGGCCACCAGCCCGCGCGACAATCGCTGCCAACGCCTAACTGTCGCGCCGCGACAATCAAAACCCGGAATAGACCCTTGCGCGACACTTATGCCGCGACAATTATGGGGACGTCGCGACACCGGGATTCTCATCCTGATTGTCGCCGTCTTCTCATCCAGATCGCCGCGCTACA
>DASRKX010000110.1:0-55388 GCA_035648735.1 Allostellaceae bacterium | reverse complement strand
CCGATATGAACTACGTCGTGTTGCGGGTGCGCGAGAATGGCCCGCAGGGGGCCGCGCGGCCGGGCGAGCATATCGTGGTGGCCGAAGCGCGCTGGCCGGCGCTCGAAGCGGAGCTCGAATTCAAGGCCGACATGCTGATGGTGCTGAAGGGCAGCGAGCTCGCCGGTACCGTTGCCCGTCATCCGCTGCACGGAAAAGGCTACGATTTCTCGGTGCCGCTGCTGCCCGGCGATTTCGTCACCGATACCGACGGCACCGGCTTCGTCCATGTGGCACCGGGCCACGGCGCCGACGATTTCTCGCTCGGCCAAAAACACGGCGTCGCCGTGCCCGATACCGTCGCGGCGGATGGAACCTACCTGCCCGGCGTGCCGCTCTTTGCCGGCAAGCGCGTCTACAAGCCCAACGGCAAGGAAGGCGACGCCAACCCGGCGGTGATAGCCGCGCTGAAAGAAGCCGGCGCCTTGCTCGGCGAAGGCAAGCTCGTCCATTCCTATCCGCATTCCTGGCGCTCGAAGGCGCCGCTGATTTTCCGCACCACGCCGCAATGGTTCATCGGCATGGAGCGCAACGATCTACGCGTCAAGGCGCTCCGGGCGATCGACGCAACGCGCTGGATTCCGGAGCAGGGACGCAACCGCATCCGTGCCATGATCGAAAGCCGGCCCGATTGGTGCATTTCGCGCCAACGCGCCTGGGGCGTGCCGATCCCGGTCTTCGTCGACAAGAAGACCGGCGAGCCGCTGCGCGACCAGGCGGTCATCGACCGGGTCGCGGCATTCTTCGATGCCGACGGCTCCGATGCCTGGTTCATGCGTAATCCCGCGGATTTCCTCGGTCCCGGCCGCGATCCGGCGGATTACGAGCAGGTGAAGGACATTGTCGACGTCTGGTTCGATTCCGGCTCGACCCACGCCTTCGTCCTGGAAAAGCGCCCCGAGCTGCAATGGCCGGCCTCGCTCTATCTCGAAGGCTCCGATCAGCATCGCGGCTGGTTCCATTCGTCGCTTCTGGAATCCTGCGGCACGCGCGGCCGCGCGCCCTATGACGCGGTGCTGACGCACGGCTTCGTGCTCGACGAGCAGGGCCGCAAGATGTCGAAATCGCTCGGCAACGTGACCTCGCCGCAGGACGTGACGGCAAGGAGCGGCGCCGACATCCTCCGTCTTTGGGTTGTCGCCGCGCCCTACGCCGACGATCTGCGCATCGGCCCCGAAATCCTCAAGCAGCAATCCGAGATCTATCGCCGCTTCCGCAACACGCTGCGCTATCTGCTGGGCGCGCTGAAGGATTTTTCGCCGGCGGAGAAGATCGATGCCGCGCAGATGCCCGAGCTCGAGCGCTTCGTGCTGCATCGGCTCGGCGAGGTCGAGGCGTTGATGCGCGCCGCGGTGGAAAGCTACAATTTCCATGCGATGTTCACCGAGCTCCACAATTTCTGCGCCGGGGATCTCTCCGCCTTCTATTTCGACGTGCGCAAGGATTCGCTCTATTGCGATTCTCCCGACGAATTGAAGCGCCGCGCCGCGCGCAGTGTTCTCGACCGCGCGTTCGATTGCCTGGCGCGTTGGCTTGCCCCGGTGCTGTGCTTCACCGCCGAAGAGGCGTGGCTCTGTCGTCACGGCGAAGGCGACGGGGAGAGCGTCCATCTCCAGCGCTATCCCGCTGTGCCGAAAGAGTGGCGCGACGAGAAGCTGGCGGAGAAATGGCTGCGCATCCGCGATATACGCCGCGTGGTCACCGGCGCCATCGAGCTCGAGCGGGCCCAGAAGCGCATCGGCTCGAGCCTGCAGGCGGCGGTGACGGTTTTCGCCGCCGCCCCCGACGAGGCGGCTTTCACCGGCATCGATTTGCCCGAACTCTTCATCACCTCGCACGCCGAATTCGCGCCTGGCGCAGCACCTGCCGGCGCTTTCGCCTTGCCGGATTTGCCGGGTGTCGCAGTGGTCGTGACGCCGGCCGCCGGCGAGAAATGCCAGCGTTGCTGGAAGGTGTTGCCGGAAGTCGGCACGGTCAAAACGCATCCCGACCTTTGTCGCCGCTGCGCCGCCGCGGTCGATGGGCTCGCCGCGGCGCCGCGCGCCGCCGCCGGCGGGGCGCATTGATGCGCCGTCCGACAATCCTGGCCCTTGTCCTCGCGGGAATCGTCGCCTTGCTCGATCAAGCGAGCAAGCTCTGGGTGCTCGATTTCTTCGCCGCGCGCGGACAGGACAGCGTCGTAGTCTTGCCGATTTTTAATCTTGTCCTGGTCGGCAACCGCGGCGTCAGCTTCGGCCTCTTCAACGGCGCCGAGGTGTCGGGCACGCTGGTCTTCGCGGCGCTTGCCGTCGTCATCGTGGCGCTCCTCCTCTGGTGGCTGGTCCGTGCGGCCGGACCCCGCCAGCGCGCCGCCTTGGGGCTGATCATCGGCGGGGCGCTCGGCAACGTCTTCGATCGCCTTTATCGCGGCGCCGTCGTCGATTTCCTCGATTTTCACTGGGGCGCCTGGCATTGGTACGCCTTCAATGTGGCTGATGCCGCGATTTGCGTCGGCGTGGCGCTGATCGCGCTCGACAGCCTGCTTGGCGAAAAGCCCCGGGACGGGTAGATTGGCGCGGATTGGGGCGTTTGCTTTGGTACATCGAATACATCGGCCGTTCATCGGCATGACAATTTCATTGGTGCTTGGCGGGGCGGCCCTCTCGGGCTGCACCGACCTCAAGCGCGGCCTCGGCATGGAAAAGGTCGTGCCGGACGAATTCGCCGTGACCGCGAGCGCCCCGCTTGCCGTGCCCCCCGATTTCACGCTGCGGCCGCCGCGTCCCGGCCAGGCGCCGACCCAGCAGCAGGCGGCGGTCGATCAGGCGCGCCAGACCGTGTTCCGCGCCAGCGATGCCAAGCTCGAAACCCTGCCGCCGGCGACGAGCCGCAGCCCGGGCGAGAGCGAGTTGCTGAAGGACGCCGGCGTCCAGACGGCGCCGTCGAATATCCGCCAGTTGGTCAATAACGAATACCAAGCCCCGCCCGACACGAAATTCGCCGACAAGCTGCTGTTCTGGCGCCCGAGCGACACGACAGCCCCGGCCGACCAGATCATCGATCCGGAAGCGGAGGCCGAGCGGCTGCACGCCGCTGCGGCGACCCCGGCCGGCAACACGACGGCGACCGCGACCACGCCCGCCGCCGGCACGCCGACGATCGAGCACACGAAGCAAAAAGGGTTCTGGGACTGGTTGTTCTAGACCCTTGCTCCGTAGGAAGGATTGCCGAGGACAGATGACCGGACGGATCGCCGCGATCCTTGTTGCGCTCGCCTGCATGACCATCGGCGCCGGCGCGGCGCCGGCGGCCACCTTCGCCGCCGACAGCTTCACGCTGCCGAACGGCCTGCAGGTGGCGGTCATTCCGAACCATCGAGCGCCGATCGTCAGCCAAATGGTTTGGTACAAGGTCGGCGGCGCCGACGAGCCGCGCGGCGTTTCCGGCATCGCTCATTTTCTCGAGCATCTGATGTTTCGCGGCACCAAAAACGTGGCGCCGGGCGAGTTCTCGCGCATCGTCGCGGACAATGGCGGACATGAGAATGCCTTCACCACGCATGACGAGACCGCTTTCTATCAGGACGTAGCGGCCGACCGGCTCGAAACGGTGATGCGGCTCGAAGCCGACCGCATGGCCAATCTCGACATCAAGGATGAAACACTGCTGCCCGAGCGCCAGGTCATCATCGAAGAGCGGCACATGCGCGTCGATAATAACCCGATGGGGCTGTTCCGCCAGGCGCTCGACGCGGCGCTCTATCTGAACCATCCCTATCGCATTCCGGTGATCGGCTGGCCGCAGGAGATGAGCGTGCTCACCAGCGCCGAGGCGCGGGATTTTTACCGGACCTGGTATGCGCCCAATAACGCCGTGCTGGTGATCTCGGGCGACGTCGACCCGACGCGGGTCAAGGCGCTGGCCGAGAAATATTTCGGACCGATCCCCGGGCATCCGGTCCCCAAGCGCGCGCGGGCGAGCGAGCCGCCGCGGGTGGCGTCCGAGACCCTGACGATGAAATCGCCGCGCGTCACCGAGCCGAGCTGGCTGCGCGCCTATCTTGCGCCGAGCTACACCAGCGGCGCTCGCGAGCAGGCCTATGCGTTGCAGGTCCTGGCCGAGGTGCTTGGCGGCGGCGACACGTCGCGGCTCTATAAGGAGCTGGTGGTCGATAAGAAGCTGGCGCTCAACGCCGCCGCATATTACGACCCAACCTCGCTCGATCTCGCCAGCTTCGGCCTATACGCCACCGTCGCCAAGGGCGTCGCCGTCGAGGATATGCAGGCGGCGATGGTCCGTCTCGTCGGCGAGACGTTGCGCGATGGCGTCGCCCCCGCAGAGGTCGCACGCGCCGAGAAGCGCATGCAGGCCGAGAGCCTCTATGCGCAGGATAGCCTCGATGGGTTGGGGGAATCGGTGGGCGCGGCGCTCGCCGCCGGCCGCACCGTCAAGGACGTGCAGGAATGGCCGGAGCGGATCGGCGCGGTCACGGTCGACCAGGTCAACGCCGCGTTGCGTGCCGTGGTGCGTGACGACAAATCCGTCACTGGCATCCTACTGCCGGAGCCGACCTCGTGAGGATCGCTCCGGCGCTCGCCGTTATCGGCCTCGTCGCACTATTCGGCGCGCCGGCGCACGCCTTCGAGATCAAGCAGGTCACCAGCCCCGGCGGCATCACCGCCTGGCTGGTCGAGGATCACACCCTGCCGATCGTCTCGATGCAGCTGGGCTTTATCGGCGGCAGCGCCAACGATCCGCCCGACAAGCCCGGCCTCGCCAATTTCACCTTCGATTTGCTCGACGAAGGCGCCGGCGCACTCGATGCGACCGCGTTCAAGGGCCGGCTCGAGGATCTCGCCGCGTCCTATGATCTCAGCGTCGACAACGATCTGCTGAATGTCAGCCTGCGCACTCTTTCGGCCAATTTCGGGCCGGCGCTCGATCTCGTGCATTCATCGCTGACCGAGCCCACCTTTTCCGATCAGGCGGTGGCGCGCGTGCGCGGCCAGCTCGTCGCTTCCCTCGAACGCGCGGCGCATGAGCCGCATTCCATCGCCAACCGGCTGTGGTGGAATCAAGAAATGCCGGGCCATCCCTACGGCGTGCCGGGGCGCGGCACGCCGGGCTCGGTCGCTCGGATCACCTCGGACGATCTGCGCGGCTTCGTCCGCGGCCGTCTTGCCAAGGACGTGCTGCTGATCGGCGTGGTCGGCGACATCACCGCGCAGGAGCTGGCGCCGCTGCTCGACAAGACTTTCGGTGCTCTGCCGGCCCACGCCGCGCCGTCGGCCGTGATCGAGGCCGCGCCACGCGTGACGCCGGAATTGCTGCTGGCGACGCTGCCGATTCCGCAAAGCGTCGTCGTCTTCGGCCAGCCGGGCATCAAGCGCGCCGATCCCGATTGGTACGCGGCCTATCTGGTGATGCACGTCTTGGGCGGCGGCGGCCTGACCTCGCGGCTGTCGCTGGAAGTGCGGGAAAAGCGCGGCCTCGCCTATAACGTCTATGCCGGGCTCGAGCCGCTGCTGCATGGCGGCGTGATCCAGGGCGGCGTCGCCACCGAGAATGCGCGGGTCGGCGAATCGATCGACCTCATCCGCGCCGAGTGGCGGCGCATGCGCGACCAGGGACCGAACGCGGCCGAGCTCGCCGCCGCCAAGACCTACCTGACGGGCTCGTTTCCTCTCGGCCTCGATTCGACCCTCCGCGTCGCGGAATTGCTGGTGATCATGCAGCGCGATCATCTCGGCCTCGACTATCTGTCGCGGCGGAACGCGCTGATCAACGGGGTCAGCGTGGCCGACGCGCGGCGCGTGGCCAGGAAGTTGCTCGACCCTGACGCGTTGATCTTCACCGTCGTAGGCGCACCCGAGAATCTGAAGGGCGCCCGCGCGGTGGAACCCACCGGCGGCTGAAGGCTTAGACACCCATGCAGTACAGCCAGGACATCGCCGGCTGCCTTGCCGAGGCGGCGGGCAAGGGCGGCCTCACCGCCGCCGAGCTCGACCATGCGGTGAAGCGCGCGGCGGCTTCGCTGCCCGCGTTGAAGAAGAAGCAAAAAGACAACGTTCTGCCGCTGCTCAACCTGCCGGGTCGCCGCGACGACATCGCGGCCTTCAAACCCGCCGCCGACGAGTATCGCCAGCTCAAGAATGTGATCGTGCTCGGCACCGGCGGTTCGAGCCTCGGCGGCCAGACGCTCGCGGCGCTCGCCGCGCCCGGCGCCGGGCCGGTTCTCCATTTCATGGACAATGTCGATCCGCACAGCTTCGATTTGCTGTTCGCGGCGCTCGATCCCGCCACCACCGGCCTCATCGCCATCTCCAAATCGGGCGGCACCGCCGAAACCCTGGTGCAGTATTTCGCCTGCCTGGCGTGGCTCGGCGACAAGAACGCGGGGCGTACCCTCGTCGTCACCGAGCCGAAGCCGAGTCCGCTGCGCGATCTCGCCGGCGAGAAAAAGCAGCGCATCTTCGACCACGATCCCAATATCGGCGGCCGCTACTCGGTGCTGTCGAACGTCGGGCTGCTGCCCGCGATGATCGCCGGGCTCGACGTTGCAGGCGTACGCGAGGGCGCCGGCGGCGTGCTTGAGGCGATGCTGACATCCAAGGATGCGCGCCAAGCGCCCCCCGCTTTGGGCGCGGCGCTGGGCTTCGCCCTGGCGGAGCGTCGCCGCGTCAACGCGACGGTTATCATGCCGTATGTCGACCGGCTGGCGCATTTCGGGCTGTGGTTCCGCCAGCTCTGGGCCGAGAGCCTGGGCAAGGACGGCAAGGGCACGACGCCGATTCGCGCCATGGGCACCGTCGACCAGCACAGCCAGCTGCAGCTCTATCTCGGCGGCCCGGCCGACAAGATGTTCAGCGTCGTCATGCTGGAGCAGGCGGGGGCGGGGCCGCGCATGCCGGCCGACCTGAAGAAGCATAAGGACTTGACCTATCTCGCCGGCAAGACGATGGGCGATCTGATGGAGGCCGAGCAGCGCGCCACGGCGGCGACGCTGATCCGCAATCACCGCCCGACCCGCATTTTCACGCTGCCGCGACTCGACGAGCGGGCACTCGGCGCGCTGCTCATGCATTTCATGCTCGAGACCATCATCACCGCCGATTTGATGGGGGTGAACGCCTTCGACCAGCCGGCGGTCGAGGAGGGCAAGATTCTGGCCCGCCGCCACCTTGGCGAAAAAAGGCCGGCTCAGGCACAATAAGGGGCATGGCCCTTCGCCAGCTGCCTGCCGTCCTCGTTAATCGCATCGCTGCCGGCGAAGTCGTCGAGCGGCCGGCTTCGGCCGTCAAGGAACTGGTCGAGAACGCGATCGACGCCGGCGCCCACCGCATCGAGGTCACTTTGCGCGGCGGCGGCCAGAGCCTGATCGCCGTCGCCGATGACGGCGAGGGCATGAGCGGGGAAGAATTGTCGTTGGCGGTCGAGCGCCACTGCACCTCGAAGCTGCCCGACGACGATCTGCTCTATATCCGCACGCTGGGCTTCCGCGGCGAGGCGCTGCCGTCGATCGGCGCGGTCAGCCGTCTCTCGATCGTCAGCCGCCGGCGCGGCGCCGCGACGGCGCATCGCATCCTGGTCGAAGGCGGCACCAAGCACGATATCGAGCCGGCGGCGCATGGACCCGGGACGCGGGTCGAGGTTCGCGATCTCTTCTACGCCACGCCGGCGCGGTTGAAATTCATGAAATCGCCGCGCGCCGAGCGCGATCAGGCGGTCGATTCGGTCGAGCGCCTCGCCATGGCCTATCCGGCGATCGCCTTCACCGTCATCGGCGACGAGGAGCGGGTCCTGCTGCGCATGAACGCGGCGGAGCCGGATCTGGCGGGCAAGGGCCCGGCCGAAACCCGCCGCGCGCGGCTCGGCGCCATCCTTGGCCGCGATTTCGCCGACAACGCGCTTGCCATCGACGCGGCGCGCGAGGGCTTCCGCCTGACCGGCCTCGCCGGCTTGCCGACGCTCAACCGCGCGACGGCGAAGGACCAATATCTCTTCGTCAACGGCCGGCCGGTGCGCGACAAGCTGCTCGCCGGCGCGGTGCGCGGGGCCTACCAGGATTTCCTCGCCCGCGATCGCCATCCGATCGTCGTGCTCTTCCTCGACGGGCCGGAAGAGGATATCGACGTTAACGTCCACCCGGCCAAGGCCGAGGTGCGCTTCCGCGACGCCAATCTGGTGCGCGGCTTGATCGTCGGCTCGCTGCGTCAGGCGCTGGCGGCGGCGGGGCACCGCGCCTCGACGACGGTAGCCGAGGCGGCGCTCGGCGCCTTCCAGCCGGCTTGGTCGCCGCGCGGCCGGCCGGCGACCTATGCCTACAATCCCAATGTCGCGGCGCCGCCCGGCCTGTCGGAAGCGCCGGCCGATTACCAGGCGAACCTCGCCGAGAACGCCCCGGGCGCGCGGCCGCTCGAGGCGCCGGCGAGCGAAACCTCGGCGCATCCTCTCGGTGCGGCGTGTGCCCAATTGCACGAGACCTACATCGTGGCGCAAACCGCCGACGGCATCGTCATCGTCGACCAGCACGCCGCGCATGAGCGGCTGGTGTACGAGGAGATGAAAAAAGAGATTGCCGCCAGCGGCGTGAAGCGCCAGATCCTGCTGTTGCCCGAGGTGGTCGAGCTCGATGCCGGCGGCGCCGCGCGTCTGGCGGCGCGTGCGGGTGAATTGGCCGAGCTCGGCCTCGTCGTCGAGAATTTCGGCACGGGCGCAATCGTCGTGCGCGAGGTGCCGGCGCTGCTCGGCGACATCGATGTCCAGGGCCTGGTGCGCGACCTCGCCGACGAGATCGCCGAATGGGGCGGCGCCCTGTCGCTCAAGGAAAAGCTCGAAGAGGTCTGCGGCACCATCGCCTGCCATGGCAGCGTGCGCGCCGGCAGGCGGCTGGCGCAGGCCGAGATGGATGCCCTGCTGCGCCAGATGGAGGCGACGCCGCATTCCGGCCAGTGCAATCACGGCCGGCCGACCTATATCGAGCTGCGCCTCGCCGACATCGAAAAACTCTTCGGCCGGCGCTGATCCGCCATGACTCCTTCCGGTCCCGAGCTCGATCCCAATTCAGCGCTGGTGCTTTTGTCGGCCGGGCAGGATTCGACGACCTGTCTCGCCTGGGCGCTTGATCGTTTCGCGCGCGTCGAGACCATCGGCTTCGAATACGGCCAGCGCCATGGCATCGAGATGGAGTTGCGCGAGCCGATCCGCCGCCGGATCGCGGCGCTGTCGCCGGCCTGGGCCGCACGGCTGGGGCCCGACCGGGTGATCGCGCTCGACGTGCTTGGCCGGGTGAGCGAAAGCGCGCTCACATCGGATCTGCCGCTCGGCAAGCGGCCGGACGGGCTGCCCAACACCTTCGTGCCCGGGCGCAATTTGATCTTCTTCACTTTCGCCGCGATCGTTGCCTACCAGCGCGGCTTGAAGCACGTCATCGGCGGCATGTGCGAGACCGATTTTTCGGGCTATCCCGATTGCCGCGACGACGCGATCAAGGCGCTCCAGGCGGCGATCAATCTCGGCATGGATGCGCGCCTGGCGCTGGAGACGCCGCTGATGTGGATCGACAAGGCGGCGACCTGGCGGCTGGCGGAGCAGCTGGGCGGCGTCAAGCTGGTCGAGCTCATCCGCGCCGAAACCCACAGCTGCTACCGCGGCGAGCGCGGCACGCTGCATGGCTGGGGTCATGGCTGCGGCGATTGCGCTGCCTGCGATCTCCGCGCCAGGGGCTGGGGCGAATACGCCGCGCGCCGCGCCGGTTCGGGCGCCGAGGCGCGCGCCCGATGAATCCCATCGCCTATCTGCCGATCGGCTTCTTCGGCGCGGCAATGGGCCTGTCCGGCCTTTGCATCGCCTGGCGGCTCGCGGCGGTGCTGTTCGGCCTGCCGCTCTTCGTCGCCGAGGCGATCGGCTTCCTCGCCGTTCTTGCCTTCCTGCTGATCGCCGCCGGCTATGTCGCCAAGCTGGCTTTCTTTCCGGCGCGGGTCGCGGCCGAATGGAACCACCCGGTGATCGGACCGCTGTTCTCGACCATCCCGATCTCGCTGCTGCTGCTGCCGATCGTGCTTCGGCCCTACGCGCCGGGTATCGCGGCCCTGGTCTGGATTCTCGGCGCTGCCGGCATGGCCTGCTTCACCACCTATATCGTGTCGCGCTGGCTGACGCGGCAGCCGGCCATCGACCATGCGGCGCCGACCTGGTTCGTGCCGGTGATCGGCGCGCTCAACATCCCGGCGGCGGGCATGTTCCACGACGTTCCGGCGGTCCATCAATTCTATCTCCTGACTGTTGGTGTCGGCTTCGTCTTTGCCTTCGTGCTGTTCGCGCTGGTTTTCGCGCGGCTAGTGTTCCGGCCGGCGATGCCGGCGCCGCTGACGCCCAGCCTGGCGATCCTGATGGCGCCCTTCGGCGTCGGCTTCATCGGCTATACCCAGACCATCGGGAACATCGACCTCTTCGCCAGCATGCTGCTGGCCTGCGGCCTGTTCATGGTCATCGTGCTGCTGCCGGTCCTGGTGCGGGCGGCGATGCTGCCGCCCTTCCGGCTTTCCTGGTGGGCGCTCACCTTTCCCCTGGCCTCGGTCGTCGTGTCGGCGCTGCGTTACGCCGTCGCGCTGCCGATCGCCGCGACGTTCTGGGTTGCCGCCGCCATGCTGGCGCTGGGCACGGCGGGCATCGGTTGGGTGCTGTTCGCGACGCTGTATCGGCTCGCGCGCGGCGATCTGTTCGATCCCGAGATCGAGGCCGCGGCGCAGGCCGAGGCCGCTCAGCGCTGAGGCCGGAAGGCGTAGGCCGAGGGCCGCTTCACCATCTCGTCGACCACCAGACGGTGCTGCAGGGGCGGCAGCGCGCGCTGGCGGCAATCGGCGCGCTCGCAAAGCCGGCAGCCGACGCCGATCTCCACCACGCCCGATTCATGCGTCAGGTCGAGGCCGTCGGCATAGACGATCTCCGGCGCGCGCGCGACGTTGCAACCGAGCACCACCGCCGCGTGTCCGATCGGCGCGTGGAAATGGCCGCCGGATTTCTCGATCGTGCGCGCGACGCAGAAGAAGGTGGCGCCGTCCGGCAGGCGCGCAAGCTGGCGGCGGATGAGCCCCGGCGTGGCAAAGGCCTCATGGACGATGAAGCGCGGGCAGGCGCCGCCATAGCGCGAAAAATGGAAGCCCGCCGCCGAGAACCGCTTGCTGATATTGCCGGCGATGTCGGCGCGCGCGAAGAAGAAAGGGATGCCCGCGTTGCCCGGCCGGTTCAGCGTCGACAGCCGGTGCGCCGCCTGCTCGAAGGAAACGCCGAAACGATGCATCAGCGGTTCGACGTCGTAGCGCGCCGCCTCGGCCGCCGCGAGAAACGGCGCATAGGGCATCAGCGTGGCACCCGCGAAATAATTCGCCAGTCCGACACGACACAACATCTCGCCTTCGGGCGTCGAAAGGCCGCCGCCGCGCACCGCATCGGCGATCGCGTCGCGTCCCTCCAACAGGCCGAGCTGGTATGCCAAGTGGAAATGCCGGCTCGCCAGCGGCAGCACCTCGGACAGGCTGAGCACCCGGTTGCGCGCATCGAAGCGGCGCAGCGCTCCGTCCATGCGGTCGGCCGGCCGCAACTCGACCGCGATGGCGTGGCGCCGAGTCAGCCGGTCGGCGAGCGCGCGGCCGATCTCGCTGTCCGGCGCGAGGCCGAGTGTTTCCGCCGCGGCTTCGAGCGCCGGGAAATGATTGGCGCGGGATTCGAAGAAATCGCGCGCCTCCTCGGTCGGCAGGACGACCCGTTGCTTGCGCCCGTCGGAGAGGTCGATGTTGAGCGCCTGGGCGTCGTCCCGCGCGGCGCGCAAGGCGCGGTAAAGATCGGCGATGGCGCGCGCCGCCTTGGGGGCGGAAGTCACGAGGCGGGCAATCTCGTCGCTGTCGATGTCCTTGTCGGCGAGCCCGGCATCGGCGAAGACCTCGCCCAGGGCGGCGGCGAGGCGGCGCTCGGAATCGTCCGACAGCGTGTTGAGGTCGATGCCGAAGATCTGAGCAAGCTTCAGCAGCAGCGACACGGTCGCCGGCCGTTCGTCATGCTCGATCAAATTGAGGTAGCTGGCGCTGATGCCGAGCTGGGCCGCCATCTCCTGCTGCGTCAGCGCGCGGTCCTGGCGCAGCCGCCGGATCTTCTGGCCGAGCAGCGTTCGCTTCTTTTTCGTGGTCATGGTGCGTCCCGTCCTGATTTACAGATTTACATAACAAATAATAATCAGCAATAAAACACACATGTTTTACTAACTTAATTATACAATTTGCTGGCGCCTTCGCAATCGCAGTGTAAATTATGGGGCTAGCCATTTCGTCGGAGGAAGCGCTGTGAAGATTTGCGTATTCGGTGCGGGCGCGATCGGCGGTTTCCTGGGCGCGAAGCTCGCGACCGCGGGCGCCGCTGTCTCGCTCGTCGCGCGCGGCGCCAATCTCGCGGCGATCCGGGCGAACGGCCTCACCTTGCGCGCCGCCGGCCAGGAGACCGTCACGCGACTGCTTGCCACCGACGATCCGGCCGAGCTCGGCGTGCAGGATTATGTGATCGTCACGCTCAAGGCCAATCAGATCGACGCCGCGCTCGACCAATTCGCGCCGCTCCTGGGGCCGGATACCGCGATCGTCACCGCGGTCAACGGCCTGCCCTATTGGTATTTTCACCGGCTGGCGGGCCCATGGGAAAACCGCATCCTGGCGAGCGTCGATCCCGGCGACCGGCAATGGACTCTGCTCGGTCCGCGGCGCGCGATCGGCTGCGTCGTCTATCCGGCGACCGAGCTCGTGGCGCCCGGCATCGTCGAGCATGTTTATGGCGACCGCTTCCCGCTCGGCGAGCCGTCGGGCGAGAAGACCGGCCGTTGCGCGCGCCTGTCGGCGATCTTCGCCGCCGCCGGCCTCAAGGCGCCGGTGCTCGACCGCATTCGCGACGAGCTCTGGCTCAAGCTCTGGGGCAATCTCTGCCTCAACCCGATCAGCGCGCTCACCGGCGCGACGCTCGACACGATTGTCGCCGATCCGGGCACGCGCGCCGTCGCGCGGGCCGTGATGCGCGAAGCGCAGGCGATCGCCGAGCGCCTCGGTGTGCGCTTCCGGGTCGATCTCGAGCGCCGCCTCGACGGCGCCGGCAAGGTCGGCGCGCACAAGACCTCGATGCTGCAGGATCTCGAGCGCGGCCGGCCGCTCGAGATCGATGCCCTCGTCACCGTCGTGCAGGAACTCGGCCGCCTGGTCGGCATCGCCACGCCGACGCTCGACGCGGTGCTGGCGCTGATCCAGCAGCGCGCCCAGGGTGCCGGGCTTTACGCGCGACCCGCGCCTTCCCCCGCCGCTTCGGTGGCGGCGGCGTAGCGCAAAAAGACGATCTTCGCCGCGCCGTAACGCCGCTCGTCGAGCAGGGCGAAGCCTTGCGGGGCGACGAATTCGCGCTTGGCGGAAAGCTCGGCGACCGCCAGCGCGCCGGGCAAAAGCCACCCCGCCTTGGCCAAGGCGATCAGCGCCGGCGCCGCCCAATCCTCGGCATAGGGCGGATCGAGAAAGACGAGATTGGCCGGTGTCGTGGCGCGCGGCGGGTGCAGCGCATCGGCGGCCAGCACCGCGGTCGCGCGTTGCTCGTCGAGGGAAGCGATATTGGCGGCCAGCGCCGCGCGCGCGAGGCGGTCCCGCTCCAGGAAGGTGGCGAAGCGCGCGCCGCGCGACAACGCCTCGAGCCCGAGTGCACCGGTGCCGGCGAAGGCGTCGAGCACGGTCGCGTCCTCATAGGCGGGGCGTGGATTGAACGGGGCATGCGCCAGGATGTTGAACACCGCCTCGCGGGCGCGCCCCGAGGTCGGCCGCAGATGATGTCCGGTCAGGGGCGCGAGTTTCCGGCCGCGATGCTTGCCGGCGACGATGCGCAACAAGGCTCAGCCGCGCGCCGCTTGGATGAAGGCGGCGAAGATGCGCCGGTCGCCGTCGCTCAGGCGGTATTCCGGGTGCCATTGCACGCCGAGGACGAAGCGCCGTTTCGGATCCTCGATGCCCTCGATCACGCCGTCGGGCGCCACGGCGTCGACCACCAGGCCCGGCGCCGCGTCCTTCACCGCCTGGTGATGCGCGCTGTTGACCGCCATCTCGCCGATTCCGGTGATGCGGTGGAGGAGGGTCCCCGGTGCGATCGTGACCTTGTGGCCGGGCTCGGTCCGCGGATTGGGTTGCTCATGCGCCAGCGCGTTCGCCACCTCGTCGGGGATGTGCTGGATGAGCGAGCCGCCGAGCGCCACGTTCAAGAGCTGTTCGCCGCCGCAAATGCCGAGCACCGGCATGTCCTGCGCCAGCGCGGCCTTGCAGATGGCGAGCTCGAAGGAGGTGCGGCGGTCCTTGGTCGCGACCGTCTGATGCTTCGTTTTCGCGCCGAAGAGCGCCGGATCGACGTCGAAGGCGCCGCCGGTGACGATCAGCCCGTCGAGCAGGCCGAGATAGTCCCGTGCGCGCTCCGGCTCGTGCGGCAGCAGCACCGACAGCCCGCCCGCCTCGGCCACCGCCTCGCAATAATTCTCGCGCAGCGCGTACCAGGGATGGGTCTTGGAATAGCCGCCGGGCGGCTCGTGATCGAGGGTGAGGCCGATGACCGGTTGTGCCATGCTGGCGCCAATCTACACCAGGATTCCCGATGCCCGAACAGCCCTCATCCATGGCGCTGGCCCTCGCCGAGGCCGAAGCCGCTTCGCGCGCCGGCGAGGTGCCGGTCGGCGCCGTGCTGGTCGACAGCGCCGACGGCGCCGTGGTGGCGCGGGCCCATAACCGGGTCGAGGAATGGACGGACCCGACCGCCCATGCCGAACTCATCGTGCTGCGCGCGGGCGCCAAGGCGCTCGGCACCCCCCGGCTGGACAGCTGCGATCTCTACGTCTCGCTCGAGCCCTGCGCCATGTGCGCGGCGGCCATCTCCTTCGCGCGCATCCGGCGGCTCTATTTCGGCGCCTACGACCCCAAGGGCGGCGGCGTCGAGCACGGTCCGCGCTTTTTCCAGCTGCCGACCTGTCATCACCGGCCCGAAATCTACGGCGGGCTCGACGCGGCGCGCGCTGGCGAATTGCTACGGGGTTTTTTCGGGCAGCGGCGCTGACGCGCGGCGCCGGCCAATGGCGCGCCAACCGATGTCGCGCCGGCAGAAGCCCTGCGGCCAATCGATCTTGTCGATTGCGGCATAAGCGCGCTTCTGCGCCTCGCGCACGCTGCGGCCCCGCGCGACGATGTTGAGAACGCGACCGCCTGCGGCGATGAGCTTGTCGCCGACGCGCTTGGTATTGGCGTGGAAGATCTTGATGGTCGAATCCGCCGCCGCCGCCGCATCGATGCCGCGAATCTCCGAGCCCTTGGTGGTTGCGCCCGGATAGCCCTTGGCCGCCATGACGACGCAGAGCGCCACTTCGTTTCGCCATTGCAGTTCCAGATCGAGCAGCTCGCCGTCGCGCGCCGCCATCAAGGCCGGCAACAGATCGCTTTTGAGGCGCGGGATCAGCACCTGGCATTCCGGGTCGCCGAAGCGGACGTTGTATTCGATGAGCTGCGGCCCGTCCCGGGTCAGCATCAGCCCGGCGTAAAGCACGCCCTTGAACGGCCGGCCCTCGTCGCGCATGGCGTGGACGGTCGGCAGGATGATCTTCTCCATCACCGCCGTCTCGAGCTCGGCGGTCAGCACCGGCGCCGGCGAATAGGCGCCCATGCCGCCGGTATTGGGGCCGGTGTCGCCGTCGCCGACGCGCTTGTGGTCCTGCGCCGAGCCGAAGGCCAGCGCGCGCGTTCCGTCGACCAGCGCGAAGAAGCTGACTTCCTCGCCTTCCAGGCAATCCTCGACCACGATTTCGCCGCCGGCGGCGCCGAATTTCTTCGCCACCATCGCCGCATCGACGGCGGCGAGGGCCTGCTTGGTGGTCTTGGCCACGGTGACGCCCTTGCCGGCGGCGAGACCATCTGCTTTTACGACAATGGGCGCCTTGTGCTTGCGGATGTAGTCCTTCGCCGCCGCGGCGTCGGTGAAGCGCTGATATTTCGCCGTCGGGATGTTGTACTTGGCGCAGAGATCCTTGGTGAAGGCCTTGGAGCCTTCGAGCGCCGCCGCCGCCGCGGTCGGGCCGAAGGCGGCGATGCCTTGGGCTTCGAGCTTGTCGACCAATCCCGCAACCAGCGGCGTCTCCGGTCCGACAATGACGAAATCGATGCGCTCCTTCTTGCAAAGCTTGAGGATGCCGTCGATGTCGTCCGATGCGACGTTGACGCAGGCGGCCTCGTCCTCGATGCCGGGATTGCCGGGGGCGCAGAATAGGGCGTCGCACAGCGGCGAGGACGAAAGCGCCCAGCACAGCGCATGCTCCCGACCGCCCGAACCAACGACCAGTACCCGCAAAAGCCGCTCCCCGATGATTTCCCCGTATTGGCGCGCTCTTGTATCATAGCCCGCCATGACGGACAGCCACCTGCCGCCTGCCGAGTCGGCCGGCTCGAATTTGCCGGAATACACGGTTTCCGAGATATCCCAAGCGGTTAAGCGATCGCTTGAGCAGGATTTCGGCCATGTGCGGGTGCGCGGCGAGATCTCAGGCTGCAAGCGCCATACCTCCGGGCATTGCTACCTAACGCTCAAGGACGCGGATGCGGCACTCGACGGCGTGATCTGGCGCGGCACCTTCCAGCGCGTCGCGGTGCAGCCCGAGGACGGCATGGAGGTCATCTGCACCGGCCGGATCACGACCTATCCCGGGCGGTCGAAATATCAGCTCGTCATCGAATCGGTGGAGCTCGCCGGCGTGGGCGCGCTCCTCAAGCTGCTCGAGGAGCGCAAGAAGAAACTCGCCGCCGAAGGACTCTTCGACCCGGCGAAAAAACGTCCATTGCCCTATCTCCCCGAGATCATCGGCGTCGTGACCTCGCCGACCGGCGCCGTCATCCGCGATATCCTGCATCGGCTGGCCGACCGCTTCCCGCGCCGCGTTCTGGTTTGGCCCGTTGCCGTGCAGGGAGAGAGCGCGGCGCGCGAAGTCGCAGCCGCGATCGACGGGTTCAACCGGCTGACGCCGGGCGGAGCATTGCCGCGGCCCGATCTGCTGATCGTCGCGCGCGGCGGCGGCAGCCTCGAGGATCTGATGGCGTTCAACGAGGAGATCGTGGTGCGCGCCGCCGCGGCCTCGGCCATTCCGCTGATCTCCGCAATTGGCCACGAGACCGATACGACGCTGATCGATTTCGCCTCCGACCGGCGCGCGCCGACGCCGAGCGCCGCGGCCGAGATGGCGGTGCCGGTACGGCTCGAATTGCTCGCCAATGTCGGCGGCTTCGAGACGCGGCTCGCCAACTGCCTGGTCCGCTTTCTCGACGAGCGGCGCACGCGGGCGCGCGATTTGGCGCGCGGCCTGCCCGATCCGCGTACGCTGCTCGAAGGCGCGCAGCAGCGGCTCGACGACCGGGCCGAGCGGCTCAAGAACGGCTTCGATCAATTTTTGCGTCTGCACGGCCAGCGCTTGCAGGCGCTGGGCGAACGCCTACGCCGCGATATCCTCGATAGCGAGCTCGGCCGGCTGCGTGCGCGCGCGGCCGAGCTGGCGGCGCGGCTCAAACCTGCGCTCGCGCGCCTGCTGCATCAGCAGGAGGTCGCGCTCGCCGGCACGGGCGGCCGGCTGGTCAATTGGCAGCAGGCGCAGCAGAAGGTGCTGGAGCGCGGCTACGTGCGGGTGCGCGATGCACAGGGCGCGGTGCTGATTGCAGCTGCCCAGGTGGCGCCCGGCGCCGATCTGACACTCGAATTCCACGATGCCGCAATCGGCGCGCGCGCCACCGGCGGCAAGCCGCCGCCGCCGCCGCTGGGCAAGCCAAGGGAACCCGCGCCGGGCAATCAAGGGAAGCTGCTAT
Source organism: Allostellaceae bacterium (assembly GCA_035648735.1). Taxonomy (GTDB): domain Bacteria; phylum Pseudomonadota; class Alphaproteobacteria; order ATCC43930; family CGMCC-115725; genus REEB95. The sequence continues at coordinate 37,479 of DASRKX010000110.1, read as the reverse complement.
GAGGCCGTACCACGCCGCGCTGATTATCGGTTGCCTGCTGTTCGCCGCGCCCGCTCTGGCGGCCGAGATCACGTTGGAGGGGACGCCGGAGCAAGGTGCGCTCATCCGCGGCATGGCGGCACCGGGAGCGCGCGTGGCGCTCGACGGCAAGAAGCTGCGCGTGGCACCCGACGGCCGCTTCATCTTCGGCTTCGGCCGCGACGCACCCGAGCATGCGACCCTCGATATCGTCTTTGCCGACGGCACGCGCCTCCATCGCGATCTCGTCGTCGCCATCCGCCAATACGACATCCGCCGCATCGACGGCCTGCCGCCGGCCCAGGTCTCGCCGAGCCCGGAAGCCATGATCCGCATCAAGCGCGAGCAGGTGGAGATCGACCGGGCGCTGGCGGTCGAGAGCGACAATCTGGCGTTCGAGGCGCCGCTCATCTGGCCGGTGCTGGGGCCGATCAGCGGCATCTTCGGCAGCCAGACCATCATGAACGGCGAGTCGCGCTCGCCGCATTACGGCGTCGATGTAGCAGCACCCGCCGGCTCGCCGGTGCGGGCGTCCAATGCCGGCCGAATCGTCCTCGCCGCGCCCGATCTCTATTTCACCGGCGGCACGATCATCATCGATCACGGCTACGGGCTTTCCACGACCTACGTCCATCTCCAGCACATGGTGGTGAAGCGCGGCGACCGCGTGCGGCAAGGCCAGCCGATCGGCGAGGTTGGCTCGACCGGCCGCGCGACGGGCCCGAATCTTCATTGGGGCGTGAATTGGGGCGGCGTGCGGCTCGATCCGGCGCTGGTTGCCGGGCCGATGCCCGCGCTCAATCCGGCCAGCGGCGATGCAGCCAGAGCCAGTGCTCCGGGCGCGCCCGCACCCAGCGCTCCACCGTCGCATTGACCGCACTCATCAGCGCCAGCGTATCGGTCTGAAGGTCGCCGGAGCGCGGCAGGGGCAGCGGCGCCTCGGCGGTCAGGCGGAAGCGGGCGCCCGTCAGGCGCTCGACGCGCACCGGCACCACGACGCAATCATGCCGCAGCGCGAGCCGCGCCAGCGCTGGCGCCGTCATGGCGTCACGGCCGAAGAATGGCACGGCGATGCCGTCGTTCATCTTTTGATCGACCAGCATGCAGAGATGCTTGCCCTCGTTAAGCGCGCCGAGCGCGCGCTTTGCCGCGGTCGCGCCCTTGGGCACCAACTCGATGCCGATGACGCTGCGCGCCTCGGCCATGAGGCGGTCGACGAAGGGATTGTTGGCGGCGCGGTAGATCCCGACCACATCGAGGCCATATTGCTTGGTCGCCAGAAGCGCAATTTCCCAATTCCCGCAATGTGCCGAGAAGAAGATGTAGCGCGTCTTGGGCGCGCCGCCGGCCAGAATTTCATCGACCCCGCGCGATTCGACGCGGCGGCCCGGCGCACCGATTTCCAATTCGTCGAGATGCGGGTACTCGGCGACGACGCGGCCGAGATTGTCCCACATGCCGCGCACGATGCGCGCGATCTCGGTCTCGGCGATGCCGGGCAGGGCGCGGCGCAGATTGTCCCGCGCGCGCTTGCTGATGCCGAGATGCGGGCCGATGGCGCGGGCGAGCCAGCCGCCGACCGCCGAGGCCGCATCGATCGGCAGCAGCTTGAAGAAGGCAAAGGCCAGCCGCGCGGCGCCGCCCTCGACGCGTTCGACAATTCTTCGCCCGATGCCGCGCTCAGCCATGGGCGGGTTTCGCGGCGAAGACGCGCTCCAGCAGCGCACCCAGCGCCCGGTCGTCGCGCCAGACGATCTCGACCGGCAGGGTCTCGACCCGGCCACGCCAGGGCGGCGGCAGCCGCAGCCAATCCTTCTCGGTGGTGATGAGTGTCGCGCCGGTGCGCTCGGCCGCGTCGGCGAGGGCGGCAAGCTCGCTCTCGCGATAGCGATGATGGTCGGCGAAGGCGCGGGAGCCGGCGATGGCGGCACCGGCTTCGACCAGGCTACGCAGGAATTTTTCCGGCCGGCCGATGCCGGCAAAGGCGAAGAATCGGCGGCCCCGCACCTGTTCGGGCGCGGTGGGGCGCAGCTCGGCCTGCACGACCGGCTTGTTCAGGAGCCGCGGCAGGAGCCCGGTCTCGTCGGCGCCGACCAGCACCACGGCGTCGGCGCGCGCGAGGCTCCGCTTGAGACTTTCGCGCAACGGTCCGGCCGGCATGATGCGGCCGTTGCCCAGACCGTAGGCGCCGTCGATGGCGAGCAACGACAGATCCTTGGCGAGCGCCGGGTTCTGCAATCCGTCGTCCATCAGGATGGCCCGGGCGCCGGCGGTCTGCGCCGCCAGCGCGCCGGCGCGGCGGTCGCGCGCCACCCAGGTTGGCGCAACGCGCGCCAGCAGCAGCGGCTCGTCGCCCACCTCGGCCGCGTCGTGCCGCTGCGGATCGACGCGCACCGGTCCCTTGAGGCTGCCGCCATAGCCGCGCGTGAGACACTGGGCGCGCAGGCCGCGCGCCGCCAGCATGCGGGCGAGGCTGATGACCACCGGCGTCTTGCCCGCGCCGCCGGCGACGACATTGCCGACGCAGATCACCGGCACGGCGGCGCGGAATGGCTTGGCGAAGCGGCTGCGCAACGCGCCGCCGGCCCCGTAGAGCGCGCTCAGCGGGCCGAGCAGCGCGGCCAGCGCCCCGCCGCGTCGCCAGTATTCAGGCGCGCGCGCGGGCATGCGGCGACAAGCGGTCGAGCCAGGGCGCGATGCGCGCCATCACCGCATCCAGCACGGCGCGATTGTCGGCGGCAATGCCGGCGGCGGCGCCGGCGCGAGCCGCGCGCTCGACCGGATCGTCGAGCAGCCCCGCCACGGCGCCGGCGAGCTCGCCCGCATCGGCGACGGCGATCGATGCCTGGGCGCGCGTCAGCGCGTCGGCGATTGCGGCGCAATTGCTCATGTCCGGGCCGTGCAGGATGGCGCAATCGAGGAGCGCGGCCTCCATCGGGTTGTGGCCGCCCTTCTGCGCCAGCGAGCCGCCGATGAAGGCGATGCCGGCAAGGCGGTAGAACAGCCCGAGCTCGCCGAGCGTGTCGGCAAGGTAGATGTCGGTCTGACGCGTGATCTTCTCGCCGCGCGAGCGTCGCGCCAGGTTCAGCCCTTTCTGCTGCAGCAGCGCCGCGATTGCGTCGCCGCGCGCCGGATGGCGCGGCGCGATCACGGTGAGGAGACCGCGATGCAGCGGCGCGAGCTGACAGTGGACGGCGGCCGCCACCTCTTCCTCGCCCTCATGCGTCGAGGCAGCGAGCCAGATGGCGCGGCTGGCGAAGGATGCCGCGGTGCGCGCGAGCTCGCCTGCGTCCACCGGCAGCGGCGCAGCCGCCGATTTGAGGTCGCCGACGCTCGTTGCGGTCGCGGCGCCGAGCCGCGCCAGGCGCTCGGCCTGCGCCGCATCCTGCGCCAGGCAGAGATCAAAGCTCGCCAGGAGCGGAGCGATGAGCCCGGGCATGCGCTGCCACCTGCGGAAGGAGCGCAGCGACATGCGGCCGTTCAACAGCAGCAGCGGCGTGCCGCGGGCGCAGGTCTCGGCGATCAGGTTCGGCCAGAGCTCGGATTCGACCCAGAGCGCCAGATCGGGGCGCCAATGGTCGAGAAAGCGGCGGACATAAGCCGTGCGGTCAACCGGAACGTATTGATGCCAGGCGCGTGCGGCGGGCAGCCGCGTCGCCAGCAGCCGGGCAGAGGTCACCGTGCCGGTGGTAACGAGCACCGACAGCGTCGGCCGCTCGACCAGCAGTCGGTCGATCAGCGACAGCATCGACATCGCTTCGCCGATGCTGGCGGCATGCACCCAGACCAGCGGACCGATGGGCCGCTTGTGCGAAGCGATCCCCTGCCGTTCGGGAAAGCGTTCGCGGTCTTCCTTGCCGCGCGCCATGCGCCGCGCGAGGTAGAGCGCCACCAGCGGGCCGAGGGCGGTGGTGGCGCCGCGATAGATAGACAGCAACCGGCTCATCCGCGGTCGCTCGGCTCGGTTTGGGCCGAACGGCGCGCTTGGCGCAGCGTTTGGCGCGATTGCTGGCCGGGCGCGACGCGCTCATGTCCGACACGGCGATCCGCCTCGGCGGTGATGGCGTTCAGGCGTTCCTCGATCAGCGCGCGATAGCGTTCGGTGCCGGCCGCGTCGAGCTCCGGCGGCACCGCGATCGGCTCGCCCCAGATGAAGATCCCGCGCGAGAACGGGAAGGGCAAATGGAAGCGGTCCCAGGTATCAAGGATGCGCCGCCGCCGCGTGGCGTAGGTCAGCGGGATGACAGGCGCGCCGGACAGCCGTGCCGCAGCGACGATGCCGGACGTTGCCTGCATCGCCGGCCCGTCCGGTCCGTCCGGCGTGATGCCGACGCATTCGCCCGCCTTGATGTGGCGCACCATGGCGCGCAGCGCCGCCCCGCCGCCCTCGGTCGAGGAGCCGGCGACCGAATGAATGCCGAAATATCCGACGGCGTCGGCGATGATGCGGCCGTCACGATGGCCGGAGATCAGCATGTGAACGGGTACGCGCCGGTTCCAGGCGCATGGCATCATCAAGAGGCGTCCATGCCAAAAGGCGAGGATGAAAGGGCGCTTGGCGGCGTGGAAGGCGGCCGGGATCGAGCCGCCGTCGACGCTCCACGGCCCGGTCCGGTGCACCAAGCGGACGTAGAGCGAAACCAGCCAGCAGAGGAGCCGCCGCACTCGTTCCGAGCGCAGCATGCGCTTTGCCTCTTCCATCGGTCAGGCCCTGGCCGCCAGCGCCGGCAGCGATTCCGCCTGGTCGGCGAATTGCAGGGCATAGAGCCGCGCATAGATTCCGCTCAGGCGTAGCAGCTCGGCGTGGCTGCCCTGCTCGGCGACGCGGCCCTTGTCGATGACGTAGATGCGTTCGGCGCCGATCACCGTCGACAGGCGATGCGCGATCACCACCGTGGTGCGACCCTGCATCAGGGTCGCGAGCGCGCCTTGCACTTGACGCTCGGATTCGGTGTCGAGCGAGGAGGTTGCCTCGTCGAGCAGGAGAATGGGCGCATTCTTGAGCATGGCGCGGGCGATGGCGATGCGCTGGCGTTGCCCGCCGGACAGCCGGACGCCATGCTCGCCGACCAGCGTGGCGTAGCCCTGCGGCAGGGCGCGGATGAATTCGTCGGCCGCCGCCGCCTTGGCGGCGGCGACAATCTCCGCGTCGCTGGCGTCGAAACGCCCATAGGCGATGTTTGCTTTCACTGAATCGTCGAACAACGTGACTTCCTGCGTCACCAGGGCGATGGCGCCGCGCAGCGAGGCGGTCGTTACGTCGCGCAAATCCTGCCCGTCGATGCGAATGCTGCCGGCGGTCACGTCGTAGAAGCGCGGCACGAGGTTGAGGATGGTCGACTTGCCGGCGCCCGACGATCCGACCAGCGCGACGCGCTTGCCGGCCGGCACGGCGAGGCTGACGCCTTTGAGCGCTTCGGCGCCGCTGGCGTAGCTGAACTGGACGGCGTCGAAGCGGATCTCGCCACCGGCGACCGCGAGCGGCCGTGCCCCGGGCTTGTCCTGGATATCGGGCTCGATGTCGAGCACATGGAAGATGCGCTGCGCTGCCGCCAGGCCTTCCTGCAGGCTGGCATTGAGCCCGGCGAGGTTCTTGAGCGGCTGGTACGCCAGAAGCAGGGCCGTGACGAAGGAAAAGAAAGCGCCCGGCGTGCGCGCGCCGCTCAGCACCTGGTGGCCGCCATAGAAGATCACCAGCGCGATGGCGACGCCGCCCAGCGTCTCCATCATCGGCGAGGCGACGGAGCGGAGGCGCGCCGCGCGCTTGCTGAGTTTGTAGAGGCTATTGGCGAGGCCGCGTGCCCGCGATACTTCATAGGCTTCCATACCGTAGGCCTTGACGTGACGTACGCCTTGGAAGGTCTGGTTGAGCAGCGTCATGAACACGCCGATTTCGAACTGCGTGTTCGCCGAGACGCGGCGCATGCGTTTGCCGATCTTGATGAGCGGCCGGAAGGCGACCGGGAAGACCACCGCCGCGAGCAGGGCGAGGCGCCAATCCTGGTAGAACATGAGGCCGACCAGGAACGCGGCGGTCACGGCCTCGCGCCCGATGCTGGCGAGCAGGTTGGTCGCGGCGGCGCGCAGCATGCCGGCGTCGACCGTGAATCGCGACAGCAGCGTGCCGGTCGGGTTGACGTGGAAAAAGGCGAGATCGGCGCGCATCAGCCGCGCGAAAAGCGCGGTCTGGATGTCGGCGACCACGCGCGCGCCGAGATTCGTCATCAGCACGGTCTGGCCGTAATTGGCAAAGCCCTTGAGGAAGGCAAGCGCCATCACCGCCAGCGGAATGATGTAAAGCAGCGTCTCGTCATGGCCGACGAAGACGCGGTCGAGCATCGGTTGCATCAGCCAGGCGTTCGTCGCCGTCGCCGCCGCGACGACGCCCATGCAGGCGAGCGCGGCGATCAGCCGGCCGATATGCGGGCGCAGGAACTCGCGCACCAGCCGGCGCAGCAGCGGCAGCGAATGCTGCAGCGGTGGGGTTGAGGATGCGCGCGAGGAAGCCTCTATGCTCAAGATGCGCGAGAAACCTTCTGATATACCCGGGACTTAGAGGGCAATCATACCACGACGCCCCAACCCGCCAGAGTGTTAAAGGACTGCCCGAGCCCTTACAAGGCCGGGCTCAGGAACCGGCCACCATCATGCCTTCGAGACGCAGGGTCGGGGCATCGATGCCGGTTCGGAATTCGAGGTCATCGGCCGCCGCCAGATTGCGGAACATGTCCTTGAGGTTGCCGGCGACGGTAACCTCGCTCACCGGAAAGGCCAATTCGCCGTTCTCGATCCAGAAGCCGGCGGCGCCGCGGCTGTAATCGCCGGTGACGCCGTTGACGCCCATGCCCATCAGCTCCGTGACGTAGAAGCCGCTGGCGATGTCGCTCATCAGCGCGCGCCGGCTGGGAGCACCCGGCGCGATATAGAGATTGAACGGCCCCGGTCCCGGCGGCCCCGAACTGCCGCGATGCGCGTTGCCCGTGGTGGCAAGGTTCAATTGCCGCGCCGCCGCGCTGTCCATGAGCCAGGTCTGGAGCACGCCCTTCTCGACCAGGATTCTTTTCCGGTTGGCGACGCCCTCGCCGTCGAACGGCGTCGAACGATGACCGCGCGGCAAATGCGGATCGTCGATGATGTCGATATTGGCCGGGAAGACGGGCTGGCCGAGCTTGTCCTTGAGGAAGCTGGTGCCGCGCGCGATCCCGACGCCGTTGATGGCGCCGGCGAAGTGGCGCAACAGCGAGCCGGCGACGCGCGGGTCGTAGATCACCGGCACCTTCGCGGTCGGCATCTTGCGCGCCTTAAGGCGGCGAACGGCGCGCTCGCCGGCGCTGCGGCCTATTTCGGCCGCCGATTTGAGATCGGCAGCGTGGGCCGCCGAGGTCCAATCGTCGTCGCGCTCCATCGCCGTGCCTTCGCCGGCGAGAACCGAGACGACGATGCTGTGATTGGTGCCGCCATAGCGGCCAGCGAAACCGTTGCTCGCGACCAGCGCCATCACCGAGCGCGACCACGATGCCTGCGCGCCCTCTGAATTGGTCACGCCCTTGATCGCGTTCGCCGCGTCCTCCGCGGCGCCGGCGCGCTCCGCCAGAATCGCGGGCGACGGCTCGACCGGGTCTTCGAGGTCCAGCGCCGGGAATTTTCGCGCCAGATCGGTCGGGTCGGCGAGACCGCAGAACGGATCCTCGGGCACGGTCTTCGCCATCTCGATGGCGCGGCCGATCAGGTCGCGGCTGTGGTCGGCGTCGCGGTCGTTGGAGGAGACGATGGCCTGGCGCTTGCCGATGATGACGCGCAATCCCAGGTCGAAGCCCTCGGCGCGTTCGAGCTTCTCGAGCTTGCCGAGGCGCTGCGCGTGCTGCAGCGAAGCGCCGTCGAACAGGATGGCGTCGGCTTCGTCGGCGCCGGCGCGGCGGGCGCGTTCGACGAGATCGCCGAGCAGCGCGAGAGGATCGGATGTGGGGGGCATCACCCCATCATATGGGTTGGCACGGGTGGCATTCCAGCCTTACCGCGTCGCCGTAAGGCGCCACACCGTGGTCTCGCGCGCGACACGGTCCTCGAGATCGAGCGGCGTCGGCACGACGTAGCGGGCGAGCGCCGCGATGCCGCTTTTCGGCAAATAGGCGCGGCCGGGATCGCCGAGCAGCACCAGCGCACCGCCGCGCGCCCGGACTTCGAGCCAGACGAGCAATCGTTCCGCCAAGGGCCGCTCGTAGCACATGTCGCCGGCGAGGATGACGTCCCAACCGCCGCCGTCCTGCGCCAGCACATCGCCGGTCTCGATGGCGAGATCGACGCCATTGGCGGCCGCGTTGAGCGACAGCGCGGCGACGGCGAAAGAATCGATCTCGGCGGCGGCGACCCGGGCGCCGGCCTTGGCGGCGGCGATGGCAACGATGCCGCAACCGGCGCCGAAATCGAGCACGCGTCGCCCGGCGACGAGCTCGGGATGATCGAGCAGGTGTCGCGCCAGCGCCTGGCCGCCGGCCCAGGCGAAGGCCCAATAGGGCGGCGGGAGTTGATGGCGCTCGAGGGCGGCTTCGGTCGCCTGCCACAGCGGCGTGACTTCGGCGGCGAGATGCAGCTTGATCTCCGGCACCAAGGGCGAAGCGGCCAGAACGGTATTGGCGAGAACGAAGTCTCGCGCGTCAGACGGCATGCGCGCCGACGATGCCGAGCAGCATCAGCCAGCCGACCCAGCGATTGGCGCGGAACTTGGCGAGGCAATCCTCGGCGCTGTCGGTGTCCACCTTCGCCGCCTGCCAGGAAAGATGTGCCGCAGCCAGCGCCAGGCCGAGCCAGAACGGCCACGCATCGGCGGCGAGCGCGCCGGCCGCCGCCCAGCAGGCGAGGGCGCCGGCGTAGAAGATGTAGAGCCAGCGCTGCGTGTTGCGGCCGAGGGCAAGGGCTGACGACTTCACTCCAATGAGCGCGTCGTCTTCCTTGTCCTGATGCGCGTAGATCGTGTCGTAGCCGAGCGTCCAGGCGATGCCGCCGAGATAGAGCAGCACCGCCGGCCAATCGAGCGTGCCACGCACCGCCGCCCAGCCGAGCAGCGCGCCCCAATTGAAATTCAACCCGAGAAAAAACTGCGGCCAATAGGTGATGCGCTTCATGAAGGGGTAGGTTGCGACCAGCAAAAGGACAAAAAATCCGAGGAGGATGGCGAGACGGTTGAAGCTCAGCAACACCGCCGCGCCGATCGCGAGCTCGGCCGCCATGAAGATCCATGCCGCCGGCAGCGATATCCGGCCGCTGGCGATCGGCCGCGTGCGCGTGCGCGCGACGCGCGAATCGAAATCCTTGTCGGCGATGTCGTTGAGCGTGCAGCCCGCGCCGCGCATGGCGACGGCGCCGATGGCGAAGAGCGCCATCAGCCGCCAATCGGGCCAGCCGCGCGCGGCCAGCGCCACCGCCCACCAACCCGGAAACAGCAGCAGCCAGGTGCCGATCGGCCGGTCGAGCCGCGCCAATCGGATATAGGGGCGCCAGCCCGAAGGGGCGTAGCGGTCGACCCAATCGCCGCTGCGAATGTCGGTCATTCCGGCATCTTGCCTGTCACACGGCCTACGCGGAAGTATGGCAGTATCGTTTCATGGCTTACCGTTCGATGACACGGCTCTATGTCGACGCGCCGCTCGAGGAGGGTGCCGCGCTGCCGCTCTCCGTGAGCCACGCGCATTATCTCAAGACCGTGCTGCGGCTGGCCGAGGGTGCCGAGGTCGCGTTGTTCAACGGCAGCGACGGCGAGTTCTTGGCGCGGATCGACGCGATGGATCGCCGCACCTGCACGCTGAAGCTCGGCGCGCGGCAGCGCCGGCAGGGCGACGAGGGCGATCTCTGGCTGGCCTTCGCGCCGGTGAAGCGCGCGCGCATCGACTACCTGGTCGAAAAGGCGACCGAGCTCGGCGTTTCCGCCATCCAGCCGGTCACCACCGCGCGCACCAATGTCGCGCGGGTCAATCTCGACCGCCTGCGCGCCAACATGATCGAGGCGGCCGAGCAGAGCCAGCGGCTGTCGGTGCCGCGTCTCGAAGAGCCGAAATCGCTGGGCGCATTGCTGGAGACCTGGCCGCGCGAGCGCCAGCTGGTGCTGTGCGACGAGAGCGGCAATGCCCCGCCCATTGCCCCGGCGCTCAAGGCGATTGCGGGGCAGCCCTGCGCCGTTCTGATCGGCCCGGAAGGCGGCTTTGCCGATTCCGAGCTTGACGCCTTGCGCAAGCTGCCGTTTGTTTGCGCCGTCGGCTTGGGCCCGCGCGTGTTGCGCGCCGATACGGCGGCCCTCGCCGCGTTGGCCGTGGTCCAGGCGCTTATCGGGGATTGGTCCTCCGCCCGTCGCCGCTGAGCCTTCCCCGGCCGGTTTTTCGGGCCGGCCCTCGCAACCATTCGGGTCTTCCATGTCGGCTCCTTCGCATTCCGGCGGCGTGCCTATTACCGACAAGCGGCAGCTCGTCGAATATCTCGCCTCGGGTTCCAAGCCGCGCTCCCAATGGCGCATCGGCACCGAGCACGAAAAATTCGTCTTCCGCCGCGACGATCTGCGGCGTCCGCCCTACGAGGGCGATGCCGGCATCCACGCCCTGCTGACCGGCCTACAGCGCTTCGGCTGGCAGGGCGTTTACGATGCCGACAAGCTGATCGGGCTGGTCGACGGCGCCGCCGGCATCTCGCTCGAGCCGGGCGGCCAGTTCGAGCTGTCGGGCGCGCCCGTTGCCACCATCCACCAGACTTGCGGCGAGGTGCATACGCATCTGCGCCAGGTGCGCGAGGTCTCCTCCGAGCTCGGTCTCGGCCTGCTGGGATTGGGCTTCGATCCCCAATGGCGTCGCGCGGACGTGCCGCGGATGCCGAAGCGGCGCTACGCGATCATGAGTCGCTACATGCCCAAGGTCGGCAGCCTCGGCCTCGACATGATGCTGCGCACCTGCACAGTGCAGGTGAATCTCGATTTCGCCGACGAGCCCGACATGGTGAAGAAGTTCCGCGTCAGTCTGGCGCTGCAGCCGATCGCCGTGGCGCTGTTCGCCGCCTCGCCCTTCACCGAGGGCAAGCCCAACGGCTTCGTCAGCTATCGCAGCCATGTCTGGACCGACACCGATCCCGACCGCTGCGGCATCCTGCCCTTCGTCTTCGAGCCGGGCATGGGCTTCGAGCGCTATGTCGATTACATGCTCGACGTGCCGATGTACTTCGTCTATCGCGACGACCGGTACACCGACGTCGCCGGCCAATCGTTCCGCGATTTCCTCAAGGGCAAGCTGCCGGGATTGCCGGGAGCGCTCCCGACCATGAGCGACTGGTCGGACCATCTGACGACGGTTTTCCCCGAGGTGCGCCTGAAGAAGTTTCTGGAAATGCGCGGCGCCGACGGCGGCCCGTGGCGGCGGCTCTGCGCCCTGCCGGCGCTGTGGACCGGGCTGCTCTACGATCAGGGGGTGCTCGACCAGGCGGCGGCGCTGGTCGCCGATTGGACGCATGCGGAGCACGCGGCGCTGCGCCTGGCCGTGCCGCGGCAGGGGCTCAAAACCGTCTTTCGCGGCCGGCCGCTCAAGGATTGGGCGCTCGACGTGATGATGCTGGCGCGCGAGGGCTTGCGCCGACGCGCCGCGCTCGACACCACGAAGGACGACGAGCGCATCTATCTCGACACGCTGTTCGAGATCACCGAGAGCGGCCGCACGCCGGCCGAGACCCTGCTCGAGGAATACGAGACGCGGTGGGGCGGCAAGATCGAGCCGCTCTACGACGAGCAGGCGTATTAGTTATTCGGCGAGGCGCGCCGTCGCCCAGCTTTTGGGATTGGCCGAATCCTGTTCCGGCGGCGTGCCCGAGAGCGACATCCAGCGCGCGCGGAACCAGCTCCGCGCCGAAACCTCGAGCTTCAGCCGCCGGGATGCGGGCGGACCGGCGACGCCGAGCGCCGACCAGGGGATGAACGCTTCGGCGACGATGCGCGGCTGATCGGCGCCGAAATAGAGCACTTCGCTGCCCGGCACCTTGGGGCAGGCGCCGCCCCGATGCGTCGCCGGCGATCCTTCGCAGAGCATCGGCTGCATCGGCGGATAGTCGCGCGTCTTGCCGCGCGGCGGAATGAAATAGAGCGTGAAGCGCCTGGCGCCGGCGCCGGCATCGAGGTCGAGCTCGACGCGATAGGCCTCGCTCAGCGGAAAGTCGCCGTCATAGGCGAGCACGTCGAGGTCGTAATAATCCTGGCCGATGGTGGCCAGATCGATGCCGTCCTTGCTCCACGCAATATAGGCCTCGCCGAAGGCCACATCGCCCTTGGCGGCGCGCAGCGGCGGCAGCAGCGCCGCCGGCTTCGGCCAGTCGATCAGCGACGGCTTGGCGAAATCGATCACCGCCTGGGGCAGCACGATGTTGCCGTGTCGCTGGCGCCGCATGGCGCGCGCCGCTTCGTGCGCGCGCGGCGCCTGTCGGTTGGCGGCACCGAGCGCCGCCACCAGCTCGGCGTAGGGCTGGTCGTTGAGGTCGACGAGGCCGAAATTGTAATCCTCGCTGTCCTGCCTGCCGCCGACCGGATAATCGTAATACTGGAACCAGTGCAGCCCGACGATCTCGGGAATCCAGGCGAAGTTCCGGGCCGCCGCCGCGGCGCCGCTGGCCCGCTCGGCCTGCGTTTCGACGGTCATCAGATGGCCGTTGTTGCGATTGCCAGTGCGGTTCTCGTGCGCGGCATAGAACCATTCGGAGATCAGCACCGGCTTGCCGTTCGTCAACGCGCGCAGCCCGTCGAAGAAATAGGGCGCGACCCAGCCTTCGGGGCTGTCGACGTTGTAATTAGTGGCGATGGCGTCGACATGGCGCGCCTCGGCGCGGATCGCCGCCGGATCATAGTAGATCGGCAGGCGATCGCCGAAATAGATCGCGGCCGGATCGGCCTTATGCAGGGCAGCGGCGGCCAGCGCATAATAATGATCGGCGACGATGTTGGTCCAGAGCGCGATCACCCGCGCGCCGTGTCCGCCCGGCCTCAGCTTGGTCATCGTCTCGCTGGCGAGCAGCGCATCCCACGCATGGACCTCCGCCGGCGGCACGAAATCGGCGGTGAAGCGCTTCCAATTATCGTGGTAGGTCGTGCGCAGCAGTTTCACCAGGCGCTGCTTGGTATGATTGGCCGCGGGTTTGGCGGAATAGAAGGTGAAGAGCGCGCCGCTCCACCAGCCGACCTCGTTGTCCGAGAAATAGCCGATGCGGTAGGGGCTGCTGCTGAAGGGCGCGGTGAGCTTGCGCGCTTCTTCTTCCATGATCCTCGGCATCGCCGGGTCGAAGGGGTCGAACCAGTGGAAGCGCGACAGCCGGCCGAGCTCGAGATCCATGACCGACGGCAGTCGCAACTCCTGCGGCGGCAGCGACCAGGCGCCGGCGGAATTGAAGCCCCAATCCGTCAGGCGCTGGCGTGCCGCCGCGATCCAGGCCTCGCGCGACGGTGCCGCGCGCTGCCATTCGTAATGCGGCCGGTCGAGCTTGGCGCCGGAATTGCCGGCATCCACGACATTGACGCCCAAGGAGAAGAAACGGTCGCCGCAGGGCGTTACCAGCCAGGATTCGCCGCCCTGCTTGGCGACGCGCCATTGCGTCGACGCGACATGATCGAGATCGCAGCTCGCTGAGGCGGTGGCGCCGGAACCCAGAAGAAAAAGGAACGCAAGACAGGCGCCGAGGGCGCCGTCTCTTCTCATGAGGCCGTGCCGCCGACCGTCAAGCCATCCATGCGCAGCGTCGGCTGGCCGACGCCGACCGGCACGCCCTGGCCGTCCTTGCCGCAGGTGCCGATGCCGTCGTCGAGCTTCATGTCGTTGCCGATCATCGTGATCTTGGTCAGCGCGTCCGGCCCGTTGCCGATCAGCGTCGCGCCCTTGACCGCGGGGCCGACCTTGCCGTCCTCGATCAGATAGGCCTCGGAGGCGGAGAAAACGAATTTGCCCGAGGTGATGTCGACCTGGCCGCCGCCGAAATTGACTGCGTAGAGGCCGCGCTTCACCGATTGGATGATTTCCTGCGGTTCCTTGTCGCCGCCCAGCATGCAGGTGTTGGTCATGCGCGGCATCGGCGCATGGGCATAGCTCTGCCGCCGACCGTTGCCGGTCGGGTGCATGCCCATCAGGCGCGCATTGAGGCGATCCTGCATGTAGCCCTTGAGAATGCCGTCCTCGATCAGCGTCGTGGAAGAGGAGGGCGTGCCCTCGTCGTCGATGGTGAGCGAGCCGCGGCGGTCCTTGAGCGTCCCGTCATCGACCACGGTGACGCCGGGAGAGGCGACGCGCTGCCCGATCAGCCCGGCGAAGGCCGAGGTCTTCTTGCGGTTGAAATCGCCTTCGAGGCCATGGCCGACCGCCTCGTGCAGCATGACGCCCGGCCAGCCCGGCCCGAGCACGACGGCCATCTCTCCCGCCGGCGCGTTGACCGAGCCGAGGTTGACCAATGCTTGGCGCAGCGCTTCGTCGACCTGCCGATGCCATTGCGCCGGGTCGAGATAGCGCGCGTATTCGACGCGGCCGCCGACGCCCGCTCCGCCGGTCTCCATGCGACCGTTCTCCTCGACCACGATGCTGACGTTCAGGCGGACGAGGGGCCGGATATCGGCGGTCCGGCTGCCGTCGGCGCGAATGATCTCGATCGCCCGCCATTCGCCGGCGAGGGAGGCCATTACCTGCCTGACGCGGGGGTCGCGGGATCGCGCATAGGCGTCGATATCCATCAAAAGCTTGGTCTTGGCGCCGAAAGGAACCTGTTCCAGCGGGTTGAAATCGCCGTACAGAGAACGGTTGGTGCCCGGCGGGGGCGCGGCGAGGATGCCGCTATGGCCCTGGGCCACCGCGCGCACGGTCTGGCCGGCGCGCTGGATGGCCGCTTCGGACAGCTCCGAGGCATGGGCGTAGCCGGCGCTCTCGCCCGAGAGGGCGCGCAGGCCGAAACCCTGAGCCTGGTCGAAGGAGGCGCTCTTGATGCGGCCGTCGTCGAGGGCGATGCCCTCGGACTGGCTCCATTCGAGGAACAGCTCACCGTCGTCCATGCCGGCGAGCGCTTCGCGCACCAGCCGTTCGACCCGCGCGGAATCCATGCCGCTTTTGGTGAAGAACAATTCCTCGGCGCGGGCGAGATCGGCCATGCAAAATCCCTTCGACGGGTGCTTCTTGCCAGAAAGAGACATGGGGTGCCAGGGGCTCATTCTCCAGCGCCGTAGCATGCCGACCAATGGGAACCCGCGTGCGACCCGCGGCTTTATGCGGCATAAAGTCGCAATGTTGCGGTTGGCGTGAGCGCCCGGCGAGGGGTATCTAGGGGGCGCCGCGCGGGGTAGTTTATGCGCGCGTTACGAGGGGATGCGCATGACTGGGTTTCGGATGGTAAGGCTGAGGGCGTTGTGGCGGCTTGCGCCGGCAACCGCATTGTTGTCGTGGATTGCGCCGGCCTTTGCCGAGGATGCGCGCGACTGGCAGCTTGGCATGCAGGCGGCGGCCACGCCGGTGCGCGAGCATATCGACGCGCTGAACGACGAGCTGCTCGTCATCATCACCGTGATCACGCTCTTCGTGATGGGCTTGCTGCTCTACGTCATCGTCCGCTTCAACGCGAAGCGCCACCCGGTGCCGTCGAAGACGACGCACAATACGATCCTTGAAGTGCTGTGGACGGTGGTGCCGGTGCTGATCCTGGTGATCATCGCCATCCCATCCTTCAAGCTGCTCTACTTCATGGACAAGAATCCGCACCCGCAGATGACCCTCAAGGTCACCGGGCATCAATGGTACTGGAGCTACGAGTACCCCGATCAGGGCGATATCGGCTTCGACAGCAACATACTGCCAGACGACCAGGCGGCGAAGAACGGCCAGCCGCGGCTCCTGGCGGTCGACAATCCCGTGGTCGTGCCGCTCGGCACGGTGGTCCGCCTCCTGATCACCGGCACCGACGTGATTCACAGCTGGTACGTGCCCGCGGCGGGCGTGCAGGAATACGCCGTCGTCGGCCGCATCAATGAATCCTGGATGCAGTTCGACCGGCTCGGCACCTTTTATGGCCAGTGCAACCAGATTTGCGGCCTCAACCATCCCTTCATGCCGATCCAGATCAACGTCGTTTCCCAGAACGATTTCAACAAATGGGTCGACGACAAGAAAAAATCGGCCGCGCGCGAAGGCGCCGGCACCGTCACGCTCGCCGCCGCGGCGGCGCGTTAGCACATCGCGAGGATAGGACCATGGCTTACGGAACCAGCGCGGACGACCACGGGCACGACGCCCACGCCGATCACCGGCCCGGCTTCGTCAGCCGCTGGCTTTACTCGACCAACCACAAGGATATCGGCACGCTCTATCTGATCTTTGCGATCACCGCCGGGCTCATCGGCGGGCTGTTCTCCGTCATCATCCGCGCCAATCTGATGGTGCCGGGCGATCCGCTCTTCCACAACGATCACCAGCTCTACAACGTCATCATCACCGCGCACGGCTTGGTGATGGTGTTCTTCCTGGTGATGCCGGCGCTGATCGGCGGCTTCGGCAATTGGTTCGTGCCGCTGATGATCGGCTCGCCCGACATGGCCTTCCCGCGCATGAACAACATCAGCTTCTGGCTGCTGGTGCCGTCCTTCCTGCTGCTCTTGGGCTCGACCATGGTCGGCGATCCGGCCGGCGCCGGCGTGGGCTGGACGCTCTATCCGCCGCTCTCGGCCAAGATCGGCCATCCCGGGCCCGCCGTGGACATGGTGATCTTCTCGCTGCACCTGGCGGGCGCCTCGTCGATCATGGGCGCCATTAATTTCATCACCACGATCTTCAACATGCGCGCGCCGGGGATGACGCTGCACAAGATGCCGCTCTTTGTCTGGTCGATCCTGGTGACCGCCTTCCTGCTGCTGCTGGCGCTGCCGGTGCTCGCCGGCGCCATCACCATGCTGCTCACCGACCGCAATTTCGGCACCACCTTCTTCGATCCGGCCGGCGGCGGCGATCCGATCCTGTTCCTGCACCTGTTCTGGTTCTTCGGCCATCCCGAGGTCTACATCATGATCTTGCCGGCCTTCGGCATCGTCAGCCAGGTGATCTCGACATTCTCCAAGAAGCCGATCTTCGGCTATCTCGGCATGGCCTACGCGATGGTCTCGATCGGCGTGATCGGCTTCATCGTCTGGGCGCACCACATGTTCACCACCGGCATCAGCGTCGACACCCAGGCCTATTTCACCGCGGCGACGATGGTCATCGCGGTGCCGACCGGCATCAAGATATTCTCGTGGATCGCGACGATGTGGGAAGGCTCGATCGACTTCAAGACGCCGATGCTCTTTGCTGTGGGGTTTCTCTTTCTGTTCACGGTCGGCGGCGTCACCGGCGTGGTGCTGGCGAATGCCGGCGTCGACCGCGCGCTGCACAACACCTATTACGTGGTGGCGCATTTCCACTACGTGCTCAGCCTGGGCGCGGTGTTCGGGCTGTTCTGCGGCTTCTACTACTGGATCGGCAAGATGAGCGGCCGCCAGTACAATGAGACCTTCGGCAAGATCCATTTCTGGACGACCTTCATCGGCGTCAATTTGACCTTCTTCCCGATGCATTTCCTCGGGCTGGCCGGGATGCCGCGGCGCATCAGCGACTATCCCGACGCCTATGCCGGCTGGAACATGGTGGCGTCGATTGGCGCGTTCATCTCCTACGGCTCGACGCTGTTCTTCGTCTTCATCATCTTCCACACCTTGTTTGCCGGAAAGCGTGTCGGCGCCAATTACTGGGGACCGAGTGCCACGACGCTCGAATGGACGGTCTCGTCGCCGCCGCCCTTCCACAGCTATGACGCGTTGCCCGTTATTACCTCGTCGCCGGGCCACTGAGCGACGATGAGCGTGCCCGTGACCCCATCCGCCGCCTTGTTGGACGCGCCGCGCGCCGTCGGGGCGCGCGATTTCGATCCGGCGGTCGCCGATTACCTGGCGCTGTTGAAGCCGCGCGTCATGTCGCTGGTGGTGTTCACCGGCTGGGTCGGGCTTTACCTGGCGCCCGGCCATCTCCATCCGCTGCTCGCTTCGGTCGCCATCCTGTGCATCGCGCTCGGCGCCGGCGCCTCGGGCGCCATCAACATGTGGTACGAGCGCGACATCGACGCCCTGATGGAGCGCACGCGTCGCCGCCCGCTGCCGGCCGGCCGCATGGCGCCGGGCGACGCGCTGGGCTTCGGCGTGGTGCTGGCGGCGTCTTCGGTCATCGTCATGGGGCTGGCGGTCAATTGGGTGGCGGCGACGCTGCTCGCCATGACCATCGGCTTCTATGTCTTCATCTACACCATCGGCCTCAAGCGCCGGACGCCGCAGAACATCGTCATCGGCGGCGCCGCCGGGGCCTTCCCGCCGATGATCGGCTGGGCGGCGGTGACCGGCGACGTCGGCGTTCCGGCGTTGGTGCTCTTTGCGCTGATCTTCTTCTGGACGCCGCCGCATTTCTGGGCGCTGTCGCTCTATCGCGCCGGCGATTACGCCAAGGCCGGCGTGCCGATGCTGCCGGTGGTGGCAGGGCCGGCCGAAACCAAGAAGCAGATGCTGCTCTATACGCTGCTGCTGTGGCCGGTCGCGCTGGCGCCGGTGGCGCTGGGCGTCGCTGGCTGGCTCTATGGCGCGGCGGCGCTGCTGCTTTCGGCGTGGTTCACCTACCTGGCGCTGCGCGTCCGGGCGAGCGAGGATCTGCGTTGGCCGAAACGGATGTTCGGCTTCTCGCTGCTCTATCTGTTCCTGCTCTTCGCCCTGATCGCGGCGGATCGCGCGCCCGGGCTGCTCGGCGGGTGGCAAGGGTGAAGAAAGGGCAGGCCGTCATGGACGAGCGCGGCCGCCGCATGCGTTCCCGCAACCGCGCCCTACTGCTGGTGCTGCTCGGCGTAGTGGCGCTGTTCTACCTGATCGCCATCGTTCGCATGGGGGTGTGGTCGTGACGCCGCGAAGCGGCAAGCGCCTCACCGTCGGCGGGCTGCTGCTGGTGCTGGCGGCAATGGGCGCCCTGGTCGCCGCCTCGGTGCCGCTCTATCGCCTGTTCTGCGCCGCCACCGGCTATAACGGCACGACGCAGCGCGCCGCAACGGCGCCCGACGATGTCGTCGCGGGCCGCACCATCACCGTGCGCTTCGATGCCACCATCGCGCCCGGCCTCGATTGGGAGTTCGAGCCCGAACAGGCCTCGGTTCAGGTGCATCCCGGCGAGACCAAGATCGTCGCCTACCGTGCCGTCAACCGCGGCCGCACCGCCTCGGTCGGCACCGCCACCTTCAACGTGACGCCCGACAAGGCCGGGCTCTATTTCGACAAGCTGCAATGCTTCTGCTTCACCCGCCAGGCGCTCGGCCCGGGCGAGGCCAAGGATCTGAGCGTGACGTTCTTCGTCGATCCCGACATCGTCAACGACGCCAACGAGCGCGACGTCGACACCATCACGCTGAGCTACACCATGTTCCGCGCCGCCGACCAATCCGCGCCGGGCGCCGCCGCCGCCCTCCCGCCATCGACCAGCTTCCGCTGAAAGAGCCAACATGACCGACATACCGCACGCCGCCCATAAGCATCCCTATCACCTCGTCGATCCGAGCCCGTGGCCGCTGGTCGGCGCCGGCGGCGCCGGCATTCTCACCGCCGGTGCGGTCTATTGGATGCATGGCGGTCCGTCCTGGATCATGATCGCCGGCATTCTCGTCATCCTCGGCGTCATGTTCGTGTGGTGGCGCGACGTCATTCTGGAGGGTGAATACGGCGGCTTTCACAACCCGGTGGTGCAGATCGGGTTGCGTTTCGGCATGGCACTTTTCATCGCGTCCGAGGTCATGTTTTTCTCGGCCTTCTTCTGGGCGTTTTTTACCTCGTCGCTCTATCCGGTCGGCGGCGTCTGGCCGCCCAAGGGCATCCGGCCCTTCAACCCATGGGAAATTCCCTTCCTCAACACGCTGATCCTGCTGCTCTCGGGCACCACCGTGACCTGGGCGCATCACGCCTTGATCGAGGGCGACCGCAAGAATCTGGTCCGCGGGCTGGTGGTCACCGTGCTGCTCGGCCTCTGCTTCACCTCGCTGCAGGCGTTCGAGTACAGCCACGCCGCCTTCGGCTTCAAGGACGGCATCTATCCCTCGACTTTCTACATGGCGACCGGCTTCCACGGCGCGCATGTCATCATCGGCACGACGTTCCTGTTTGTCTGCCTGATGCGGGCCATTGCCGGCCATTTCAAGCCCGATCATCATTTCGGCTTCGAGGCGGCGGCGTGGTACTGGCACTTCGTCGACGTGGTATGGCTGTTCCTCTTCATCTGCATCTACTGGTGGGGCTCGGGCGGCTCGGTCGCCGGCGAATGAGCCGCGCCGCCGGTCGGTGAAACAGCGCTCGCTGATCGGGCTGACGGTCGGGTCGGGGCTCGGGTTTCTTCTCCTCATCGGCCTCGGCACCTGGCAGTTCGAGCGGCTCGCCTGGAAGGATGCCCTGATCGCGCATCGCCAGGCGGGGCTGTACGCGTCGCCGGTGGCGCCGCCCGCCGATATCGAGGAAGCCCGCGCCCTCGAATTCCATCCGGTGCGCGTTTCCGGCCGCTTCCTCAACGACCGCGAGATGCCGGTGGCGGCGATCGCCAAGGCCGGCGAGGCCGGCTTCGACATCGTCACGCCGTTCCTGTTGCCGAACGGCACGGTGCTGCTGGTCGATCGCGGCTTCGTCCCCGCCGCGCGCAAGGATTCCACGACGCGCCCGGCCGGCGAAATCCCCGGCGAGACCGAGGTCACCGGCCTGCTGCGTCTCGCCGCCGGCAAGGATTCCTGGTTCGTCCCCGACAACCGGCCCGAGCGCAACGAGTGGTATACTGTCGATCCCGCTCAGATGGGGCGCGCCGCGGTGCCGCGCGCGACCGTGCTGCCCTACATGCTCGACGCCGATGCGACGCCCAATCCGGGCGGCTATCCGATCGGCGGCCAGACCGTCACCGAGCTGCCCAACAATCACCTGCAATACGCCATCACCTGGTATGCCCTTTCGGCGGCGCTGGCCGGTGTCTATATCCTGGTCGTGCGCCGCCGCTTGCGGGAGGAGCCTTGATGGACGCCTATCGCGCGCTCGAAAGCCGGTTCAAGCGGATCGCCCTGGTGAACGAGACGGTGGCGATGCTGCATTGGGACAGCAACACCATGATGCCGGATGGCGCCGCCGGGTCGCGCGCCGAGCAGGTTGCCGAGCTCAAGGTGATGTCGCACGAGCTGTTGACCGCGCCCGAGACGGCGACGCTGCTGCACGGCGCGCGGGCCGAGCGCGATCTCGGCGAGTGGCAGCTGGCCAATCTGCGCGAGATGCGCCGGCAGTGGCTGCACGCGGCGGCGGTGCCGGGCGAGTTCGTCGCCGCCTTCTCCAAGGCCTGCTCGGAATGCGAGATGGCGTGGCGCAAGGCGCGCCCGGCCAATGATTTCGTTTCGGTCCGGCCGCGACTGGAGCGTGTCCTGACGCTGGCGCGCGAAATCGCCGCGGCCAAAGGCGCGAGGCTCGGCCGCGCGCCCTACGAGGCGCTGCTCGACCAGTACGAGCCCGGCATCGGAATCGCCGAGATCGACCGGCTGTTCGACCGCCTGGCGAAGAGCCTGCCGGGTCTGATCGACGGCGCGCTGGCGGCGCAGGCGCGCCGGAAGGAGCCGACGATGCCGCCCGGCCCGTTTCCGGTGGCCGCGCAGAATCGCGCCGGCCGCATGCTGATGGAGCGGCTCGGCTTCGAATTCAGCCACGGCCGCCTCGACCAGAGTCTCCACCCGTTCTGCGGCGGAACATCCGACGACGTGCGCATCACCACCCGCTATGACGAGAAGGATTTCGCCCGGGCGCTGATGGGCGTGCTGCACGAAACCGGCCACGCGCTCTACGAGCGCGGCCTGCCTGCCGATTGGCGGCACCAGCCGGTCGGCGAGGCGCGCGGCATGGCGGTGCATGAAAGCCAGTCGTTGCTGATTGAAATGCAGGTGTGCCGCTCCCGTGAATTCCTCGAATTCGCCGCGCCGATCCTGCGCGACTGCTTCGGCGGCGGCGGCCCGGCCTGGGAGGCGGAGAACCTCTATCGCCTGGGCACGCAGGTCGAGCGCAGCCTGATCCGCGTCGACGCCGACGAGGTGACTTATCCGGCCCATGTCATCCTGCGTTACCGGCTCGAGCGCGCGCTGATCGCCGGCGAGATGGAGGTCGCCGACATTCCGGATGCCTGGCAGGAAGGCATGCGCCGACTGCTCGGCGTGGTGCCGCCCGACGACCGGCTGGGGTGTCTGCAGGACGTCCATTGGTTCGACGGCGCTTTCGGCTATTTTCCGACTTACACGCTGGGGGCGATGATCGCGGCCCAGCTTTACGCCGCGGCGAAAGAGCAGGAGCCGTCGATCCCGCAGGCCATCGGTCGGGGCGATTTCGCGCCGCTGCTCGGCTGGCTGCGCGGCCACGTCCACCAATTCGGCTCGCTGCTCTGGACCAGCGATCTGGTCCATCGCGCCACCGGAAAAGCGCTGGATTCCGGGGTGTTCGAGGCCCACTTGCGGGAGCGCTATCTCGGGGCTTAGGCTCGGCCGCGCCGCCCCCGATCCCACGGTTTTCCATGCGCTACATCAGCACCCGCGACGGCCGCGCCCCGGCCGAGCGGCACGATTTCGACGACGTTCTGCTCGCCGGGCTCGCCCCGGATGGCGGGTTGTTCGTGCCGGAATCCTGGCCGCGCTTCGACGCCGCGGCACTCCGCGCGCTGCGCGGGCGAAGCTATGCCGAGGTGGCGGCGCAGGTGACGCAGCCTTTCCTCGGCGATGCCATCGCGCCGGCCGAATGGCGCGCGCTGATCGCGCGGGCCTATAAGGGATTCACCGATCCCGCCGTGGCGCCGTTGAAGCAGCTTGCGCCCGATCTCTGGCTGCTCGAGCTTTTTCACGGCCCGACCTTCGCCTTCAAGGATTACGCGCTACAGCTCATCGGGCCGCTGTTCGACCATGTGCTGAAGCGCCGGCGGCGGGGCGTCACGATCGTCGGCGCCACCTCGGGCGACACCGGCTCGGCGGCGATCGAGGCCTGTCGCGACCGCGCCGCCATCGACATTTTCATGCTCTATCCGGCCGGCCGCATCTCCGAGGTGCAGCGCCGCCAGATGACCACCGTGCCGTCGCGCAACGTGCACGCCGTGGCGGTCGAAGGGACCTTCGATGATTGTCAGGATTTGGTGAAGGCGATGTTCGCCGATGCGGAATTCCGCCGCGCCTATAAGCTGTCGGCGATGAATTCCATCAACTGGGCGCGCATCATGGCGCAGATCGTCTATTATTTTACAGCCGCGCTGGCGCTGGGATCGCCCGACAATCCGGTCTCGTTCGCGGTGCCGACCGGGAATTTCGGCAACGTCTATGCTGCCCATGTGGCGCGCAGCATGGGCCTGCCCATCGCGCAGCTCGTCGTCGCCACCAACCGCAACGACATCCTGGCGCGGTTCTTCAACGACGGCGCCATGGCCCTGGGATCGGTCGAGCCGTCGCTCAGCCCGAGCATGGACATCCAGGTGTCGAGCAATTTCGAGCGCCTCTATTTCGACCTGGTCGGCCGCGACGGCGCCAAGGTCGCGGCGGCCTTCAAGGCCTTCCGCGCCACCGGCAAGCTGCCGATCAATGCGGCGGAATGGCAGGCGGCGCGCGCGCTGTTCTCGGCCGCGCGAATCGACGATACCGAGACCAGCGCGACCATCGCCGCCACCTTCCGCGACACCGGTGAGCTCATCGATCCACATAGCGCCGTGGCGCTGGCCGCCGCGCGCCGCGTGCCGGTATCGCCCGGCGTGCCGATGGTTGCGGTCGCAACCGCGCATCCCGCCAAATTTCCGGACGCCGTTTTCGCGGCTGCCGGCGCGCGGCCGGCGGCACCGCCGGCGCTCGCCAATCTCATGGTGCTGCCCGAGCGTCAAATCGTGCTCAAGAACGACCTCGCCGCGGTCGAGGATTTCATCCGCCGCCACGCCCGGCCGGAGGTCGTGGCGTGACCGTGCAGGTGACGAGGCTCAAGAACGGCATGCGCGTCCTCACCGACCGGATGGATTCGGTCGAGACGGTGAGCCTCGGCATCTGGGTCGATGTCGGCACGCGGCACGAGCCGGCAGCGGTAAACGGCATCGCGCATGTCCTCGAGCACATGGCCTTCAAGGGCACGGCGCGGCGTTCGGCCCTCGCCATCGCCGCGGAAATCGAGGATGTCGGCGGTCAGCTCAACGCCTATACCGCGCGCGAGCACACCGCCTATTTCGCCAAGGTGCTGAAGCAGGATCTGCCGCTCGCCGTCGACATCATCGCCGACATTCTGCAGCACTCGACCTTCGATGCCGCCGAGCTGGAGCGCGAGCGCGCCGTCATCCTGCAGGAGATCGGCCAGGCGCAGGACACGCCCGACGACATCATCCACGATTTCTTCCAGGAGCGCGCCTTTCCCGACCAGCCGATCGGCCGGCCGGTGCTGGGCCGCGCCGAGATTATCCGCCGCCTCGACCGCGCCACGGTGGCCGATTATCTCCAGCGCAATTACGGTGCCGCCGGCATGGTCCTGGTCGCCGCCGGCAATTGCGACCATGCGCTGCTGGTGGCGCTCGCCGAGCGCGCCTTCGCCGGGCTGCAGGCCAAGGGCGCCGCGCTGAGCGAACCGGCGCGCTATGTCGGCGGCGAATACCGCGAGGCGCGCGAGCTCGAGCAAGCCCATGTGCTGCTGGGCTTCGACGGCCTGTCGGCGGCCGACCCCGACACCTACGCCGCCTCGGTGGTTTCGACGGCGCTCGGCGGCGGCATGTCGTCGCGCCTCTTCCAGGAGGTCCGCGAGAAGCGCGGCCTCGTCTACACCATCTATTCCTTCTCGCAGAGCTTCAGCGACGGCGGCGTCTTCGGCATCTATGCCGGCACTGGTGAAGCCGAGGCGGCGGAGCTCATGCCAGTGCTGTGCGAGGAAATCCGCAAGCTCGACGGCGGCTTCCGGCCGGACGAGCTCGACCGCGCGCGGGCGCAGCTCAAAGCCGGGCTGCTCATGTCGCTCGAAAGCACCGGCGCGCGGGCCGAGCAGCACGCCAGCCACATGCTGATCTTCGGCAAGCCGCTCGACACGGACGATCTGATCCGCCGCATCGACGCCGTCGACGCGGCGGCGGTGGCGCGCGTGGTGAAGCGCATCCGGGCCAAGCCGCCGACCTTCGCGGCGCTCGGGCCCATCGGCCGCGTCGAGGATTACGCGCACCTCGCCGCGCGGCTCGAGGCGTGAGGGCGGGCATGGCGGGGGAGCTCGGCGGGCTCGCCCGCTTCTTCAGCGCCGTTCCGCCGCTCTTCAGCCTTGCCGGCCCGCGCATCTTGCTGCGCACGCCGGAGCGCGAGGATTTCGTCGAATGGTCGAAGCTGCGCAGCGAATCGCGCGGCTTTCTCACGCCCTTCGAGCCGAGCTGGCCGGCCGACGCGGTGACCCGCGCCGGCTTTCGCCGCCGGCTGCAACGCTACGCGCTCGATTGGCGCACCGACCAAGGCTACAGCTTTCTGCTGTTGCGCCGCGCCGATCGCACGCTGCTGGGCGGCATCAGCCTGAGCAATGTGCGCCGCGGCGTCGCCGAAAGCGGCAGCCTCGGCTACTGGGTGGGCGAGCGTTTCGCCCGCCAAGGCTACATGACCGACGGGCTGAAGCTCATTCTCACCCTCGCCTTCAACCGCCTCAAGCTGCACCGCGTCGAGGCCGCCTGCCTGCCGCACAACACCGCGAGTCGGCGGCTGCTGCTCAAATCGGGGTTTCGCGAGGAAGGCTATGCCCACCAGTATTTGTCGATCGACGGAAGCTGGCAGGATCACGTGCTGTTCGGCTTGGTCGATTCGGAATGGGCGCAACGCGCCGGCGCCTTGCCGCCGCCGGCCGGTCTATAATCCGCCGATGAATTCAGGCGCGGCCCGCTTCGCCGCTCAACGACAAGAGATCGACCCCGAGCTTCGCCAGCGCGCGCTGCCATTTGGCGGGAAGGTCGGCGTCGAAGACGATGTCCTCGTCGGCGGCGACGCTAAGCCAGCCATTGGCCTGTATCTCGGCGTCGAGCTGGCCCGGCCCCCAGCCGGCATAGCCCAGGGCCAGGATGCTCTTGCGCGGGCCGCCGCCGCGGCCGATGGCGCGCAGGATTTCGAGCGTTGCGGTCAGCGCCAGATTGCCTCCCACCACCAGCGTGTCGTCCTCGCGGTAATCGGCGGAATGCAGCACGAAGCCGCGCCCGGCCTCGACCGGTCCGCCGAAATGGACGCGCCGGTCGGCGGCGGCTTTCGGGTCGCTCGCGGTTGCAGGGCCGTCTTCGGCGGGCTCGATGCCGAGCTGCTGCAACAAGGCGGTCCAGCTCACATCGTCGAGCAGCTTGTTGACGACGAGGCCCATCGCCCCATCCTCGTTATGGGCGCAGAGATAGACGACCGCGCGCGCGAAGCGCGGGTCCTGCATCTGCGGCATGGCAACGAGGAGATGACCGGCCAGCGACGTCACGAAAATCTCCTTTTTCCTCGGCCTGACATAAGCGGCGCGGCGCGTGCTTGCAAGCGCGGGCTTGCCGTCCTGGCGCTGGCGCTGCTCCCCCTCCTGGCCGGCATTGAGGCGCGCGCGCAAAGCGCGGCGTCGCTCCCGTTCGACACCGACCAAGGCAGCGTGCGCTTGCTCGCTGCCAGCCCGGGCGTCGGCGACAACGAGAACGTCACGCTCGGCCTCGAGTTCCGCCTGGCGCCGCACTGGAAGATCTATTGGCGCTCGCCGGGCGATGCCGGCTTCCCGCCGCAACTCGACTGGAGCGGCTCGGCCAACCTCGCCGGCGCCGCAATCGCCTGGCCGGCGCCGCAGCGCTTCTCGGTGCTCGGCCTCGAGACCATGGGCTATACCGACGAAGTCATCTTGCCGATCGCGGCGAAGCTGGCGCAGCCGGGCAAGCCGCTCTCGCTTAGGCTGCATCTCAATTATCTCACTTGCGACGATATCTGCATTCCCTATGAGACGGTGCTGCGGCTCGATCTGCCGGCAGGCGCGCCGCCGGTCGGGGTTCCGGGCTATGCCGCGCTCATCGAGCAGTTCCAGACGCGCGTGCCGGGCGATGGCGCGGCCGTCGGTTTGCGGCTCGCGGGTGCTTCCGTCGATGTCGGGGCGCGGCCGGCGCTCCTGCTGCGCGTCGCGGCGACGCCACCACTCAGCGATCCCGACGCCTTTGTCGAGGGCGCCGACGGCGTGGTCTTCGGCCGGCCGCGCTTCGAGAAGGCAGCGGCCGGCGAAACCCTTCTCCGGCTGCCCGCCGAAGGTTCGCGCTCGACGCTCGCGGCGCTCGCCGGCAAGACGCTCACCGTCACGCTGACCGACGGCATGCGCGCCCTGGAGGCGCCGGTTACGCCGGAGCCCGCGGCGATGGCGATCGATTGGGCGGCGTTGCTGCCGATGTTGGCGCTCGCCCTGGCCGCCGGGTTCATTCTCAACTTCATGCCTTGCGTGCTGCCGGTGCTGTCGCTCAAGCTGGTGTCCGTGGTGCGGCATCACGGCGATGCCGGCGCCATCCGCGCCGGCTTCCTTGCCAGCGCCGCCGGCATCGTGGCGTCATTTCTCGCGCTCGCCGCGGCGGCAATCGTGCTGCGCGCCGCCGGCATGTATGTCGGCTGGGGCGTGCAGTTCCAATCTCCCGTTTTCCTGGCGGGCATGGCCGCAATCCTGCTGCTGTTCGCCGCCAATCTCTGGGGCCTGTTCGAGATTCCGCTGCCGCGGATCATCGCCGATGCGGGCGGAAACGGCATCGTGCTCGGCAACTTCGCCACCGGCGTGCTGGCGACCTTTCTGGCAACGCCCTGCACCGCGCCGCTGCTCGGCAGCGCGCTCGGCTTCGCGCTGGCCTCCGGCCCGGTCGAGATCGTTGCCATTTTCGCGGCGCTCGGCATCGGCCTCGCCGCGCCCTATCTGCTGGTGGCGGCCCTGCCGGCGATGGTGCGGCTGCTGCCCAAGCCGGGCGCCTGGATGGTCGAGCTGCGGCGCATCCTCGGCATCGCGCTGGCGTTGAGCGCGATCTGGCTGCTCTGGGTGCTGTGGGCGGAAATCGGCACGCCGCCGGCGCAGGCCGCCGGTTCCTTCTGGCAGCCCTTCGACGAGGCGGCGATTTCCCGCCTGGTCGGAGAAGGGAACACCGTCTTTGTCGACGTCACCGCCGATTGGTGCCTGACCTGCAAGGTCAATGAGCGGCTGGTGCTCGGCCAGGCGGCGGTTGAAAGCCGGCTGACCGCGCCCCGGACCGTCGCCATGCGCGCCGATTGGACCCGCCCCGATCCGGCGATCGCGCGCTACCTGCGCGAATTCGGCCGCTATGGCATCCCGTTCAATGCGGTCTACGGCCCGGCGGCGCCGCAGGGCGTGGCGCTGCCCGAAATCCTGACACGCGACCGGGTGATCGAGGCGCTCGACCGGGCCCAGGCGGCGTTTGCCCCCGGTCGCACCGGGGGATGATTTTTCGCGGCCGCCGGTCTATCTTGGCGGCCGCACAAACCAGAACCCACAAGGGGATGAGGCAATGGCGATCAAGGTTGGCGACAAGATTCCCTCGATCAAGCTCATGCAGATGACCGCCGACGGCCCGAAGCCGATCACCACTGACGATCTCTTCAAGGGCAAGAAGGTCGTCCTTTTCGCGCTGCCCGGCGCCTTCACGCCGACCTGCTCGGCCAAGCACTTGCCGGGCTTCGTCGAAAAGAACGCCGCGCTCAAGGCCAAGGGCGTCGACACCGTCGCCTGCCTTTCCGTCAACGACGCCTTCGTCATGGGCGCCTGGGGCAAGGACCAGAAGGCCGATGGCAAGGTCGTGATGCTGGCCGACGGCAGCGGCGATTTCACCAAGGCGGTCGGCCTCGAGCTCGATTTGACCGATCGCGGCATGGGCAAGCGCTCGCAGCGCTATGCCATGGTCGTCGATAACGGCGTGGTCAAGACGCTCAATGTCGAGGCGCCGGGCGCTTTCGACGTGTCGAGCGCCGACGCCGTTCTCAAGGCGCTCTAAGCTTCCCTAGTCTGGGTCGCCGGCTTCCTCGCGCGCGCGGTCGATTGCCGTGCGCGCCAGCGCGTCGGCGCGCTCGTTCTCGATATGGCCGGCATGGCCCTTGACCCAGCGCCATTGGACGCGGTGGCGCACCAGCGCCGCTTCGAGCCGCTGCCACAGATCGATATTCTTGACCGCCTTCTTATCGGCGGTCTTCCAGCCGCGCGCCTTCCATTGCGGCAGCCAGCGGGTGATGCCGTCGTGCAGATAGCGGCTGTCGGTGTGGATGACGACGGTCGACGGCCGCGTCATCTGCTCGAGCGCCGCGATCGCCGCCATCATCTCCATGCGGTTGTTGGTGGTCGCCGGCTCCGCACCGGACAGCTCCTTCTCGTGCCCGCCCCAGCGCAGCAGCGCGCCCCAGCCGCCCGGCCCGGGATTGCCGCTGCAGGCGCCGTCGGTGAAGATGTCGACGACGCTCGTCGCCTCGCTCATGACTCGAAGCCGTAGGCGGCGGGGCTCGAGATGCTGCGGTGGAAGCGCAGCTTCTGGAGATATTCGAGGGGGTCCTTCGGCCGCACATAGGCACCCGCCGGGTGGTTGAGCCGATCATAGAGTCGGGTCAGCAGGAAGCGAAGCGCGGCGCCGCGCGCCAGCACCGGCAATGCTCCGATCTCCACCTTCTTGAGCGGGCGGGCGGCGCGGTACTGCGCGAGCATCAGCTTCGCCTTGGTGACGTTGAAGCTGCCATCGGGCTCGAAGCACCAGGCGTTCAGGCAGATCGCCAAATCGTAGGCGAAGGAATCGTTGCAAGCGAAATAGAAATCGATCAGCCCGGAGACCTTGTCGCCGCGGAAGAAGACGTTGTCGGGAAAGAGATCGGCATGGATGACGCCCTGCGGCAATTCGCCGGGCCACAAACCGCGCAGGGCCTCGATCTCGCGGCCGAGCTCCTCGGCGAGGCCGGGCTTCACCTCGTCGGCGCGCGCGGCGCAGGCGGCGAAGAGCCGTGCCCAACCGTCGAGCGAGAGATCGTTCGCCCGCCGCGGGCTGAAATCGCTTCCCGCCAGATGTAGTTTCGCCAACGCATGGCCCAGCGCGCCGCAATGCATCGGCTGGATACGCCGGGGCCACATGCCGTCGAGGAAACTCACCATCGCCGCCGGCTTGCCGCTCAGCCGGCGCAGCGCGGCCCCGTCGCGGCCGTGAATAGGGGTCGGGCAGGGGATGCCCCTCGCCGCAAGATGCTCCATCAGCGACAGGAAAAACGGCAAATCGGCCGGGGCCACGCGCTTTTCGTAAAGCGTCAGGATGAAGGTGCCCGAATCCGTGCGCAGCAGATAGTTCGAGTTCTCGATGCCTTCGGCGATGCCCTTGCAGGACACCCCCTCGCCGATATCGTATTCGGCGATAAAGGCCTTGAGTTCCTCGTCGGGAACGTCGGTATAGACCGCCATGGTTTGGGCCTGCTCGCGCGGCGAATGCTTGTGCCGCGATGGGGCGTCGAATAGAGTCCGAGCCGCTTCCGGCCCGCGCATTGGGGCGCACGTTATTACAGCCGGAACCTTCTGGCCAAGGGGAGATGATCGGCGTGACGCGGATGGCCTTTGCGACTCGCGCGACCCTCGCCACCGCATTCCTGTCCGCCCTGCTGGTTGCGGGCTGCACTGCCGATTCCGCCAAGCCCGAGTCCTGTCCGGACGCGCTCATCATGCCGGAGCTCAATTCGATCGCGCTTTTCCCGCCCGGCGCCGAGCACAAGATGCAGAACGTCCAACTCGGCGCCAAGATGATCGCGACGTCGCGTAGCTGCGAGGTCGCCAAGGGCGGCGTCGCCGTCGATGTGACCATTCAGCTCACCGTGGCGCGCAGCAGCCTCGAGATTCGGCAAACCGAGCTGACGTATGTGGTCGCGGTGGTCGATATCAACCGCACCATCCTCAACGAGCAGCGTTTCACGCTGCCGGTCGTGTTCACCGCCAACGAGAACTTCCGTCCCGCCGTCGACAAGTTCACCGTGCGCCTGCCGGTCAAGAGCGTGGCCGCCGCCGGCGCCTACGGCATCCTCGTCGGCTTTCAACTGACGCCCGAGCAGCTCGAATTCAACCGCATGCTCCAGCAACAGCAGCAATGAGCGACGGGAAATCCCGCGCGACGCCAACGTTATCGACCGACGATCGCCATCGCATCCCGCGCTTCCCGGTGGTGCGCGGGCGCCGCGCGCCGACGGTGGTGCGCGGCCCGAGTTTTGCCCTGACCGACCTTTATCACTGGCTTCTGACCATGGCCTGGTCGCGCTTCTTCGTCGGCCTCGCCATCATCTTCTTCGCGTTCAACTTTCTTTTCGGCGCGGTCTATTTCGCGATGCCCGGCAGTATCGCCAACGCGCATCCCGATTCCTTCTCCGACGATTTCTTCTTCAGCGTCCAGACCATGGCGACCATCGGCTATGGCGACATGCATCCGGCGACGTTCTCCGCCAACCTCGTCGTCACGGCGGAGGTCCTGCTGGCGGTGACGGGCCTTGCCTGCGCCACCGGATTGATTTTTGCGCGCTTCTCGCGGCCGACCGCGCGCGTCATGTTCAGCGAGGTCGCCGTCGTCGCGCGGCACAACGGCGTGCCGACGCTGATGTTCCGCAGCGCCAATCAGCGCCGCAACCGCATCCTCGAGGCAGTCGTCAATCTCATGCTGGTGCGCAACGAGATGACGGCCGAAGGCGAGGTGATGCGGCGTTTCTACGATCTCAAGGTGGTGCGCCAGCGCAACCCGACCTTCGTGCTGACCTGGACGGTGATGCACCCGATCGACGATTCAAGCCCGCTCAAGGGTGCGACGCGCCAAACGCTGAAGGACAGCGAGGGCGAGATCGTCGCGACGATTTTCGGCACGGATGAGAGCTTCGGGCAGACGATCCACGCCCGGTACAGCTACGATTCGGAGCATATCCGCTGGGGCAAGCGCCTCGCCGATATCATCGGGCGGACGACGGAGGGCGCGCTGACGGTCGATTACGCCAAGTTCCACGACGTCATCGGAGAGGACAGCTGAGCTGTCCTCTCCGCGCGACGTGCCGTTACATGCCCGGCGCGATCTGGCCGCGAATCTCGCCGCCCTTGTTCTTCGCCGTGTGAATGTTGACGTAGGCCTTGCCCGCCATCATGTCGGCGATCTGCCCGTCGGTCACGGTGGCCGAGCCGGTGATTGGATTGGCGGGCGCGCCGCCCGGCGACAGGTTCACCGCCACGCCGGCATTGGTACCCGCCGCCGCGGGCGCGTGGATATGCGCCGCCGCCGCCGGGCCCGACAAGCCGCTATAGCTGACGTTCCAGGTCAGCATCTTGGTCGTGGTGTCGAGCTTGAAGGTGGCGGTGCCGGTTCCGCTGCCGGGAACCGACGGGACTTCCTGCGCCCCGTTGAGAGTCGCGGTGAAGGTCTTGGTATTGGACATCATCGAATTCTGGGCGCAACCGGCGAGCGCGAACGCGCCGAAAGCGACCAGGCAAGAAGCCATGCGCAGGCTGATTTTCATAAAAGAGTCCTCCCTGAGGATAATGCGGCGCAAGCCGCGCAACCCGTTTATCACACCCCCGCGCCCGTCCCGCACACATGATCGTGACCGGCCGATTGACAAGGGAATAGGCTGCGATTGTCCCGTCAGGAATCGTAGGCGATCACCGCGCTGAACGGTACGTCGAGCCGCTTGCGCCCATTGAGGAAGGTGAGCTCGATGATGCAGGCGGTAGCCACCACCTCGCCGCCGACCTTGCGGCAGAGATCGACCGTGGCGGCGAGCGTGCCGCCGGTCGCCAGCAGATCGTCGAGCACGACGACGCGGGCGCCGCGCTTCACCGCATCGGCCTGGATCTCGATCGTGTCGCTGCCGTATTCGAGGTCGTAGGTGTAGGGGATGGTGGGGCCGGGCAGCTTGCCCTTCTTGCGCACCATGACAAAGCCGATGCCGAGCGCCAGGGCGACGGGTGCCGCCACCAGGAAGCCGCGCGATTCGATGCCGACCAGCACGTCCGGCCGGTGCGGCTTCAGCGCCGCTTCGAGCCGCCCGACGGTCTCTTTCCAGGCTCCGGCATGCGCCAGCAGCGTCGAGATGTCGTAGAACAGGATGCCCTTTTTCGGGAAATCCGGAACGCCGCGGATGTGTTTCTTGAGGTCCATGCCCTTGCTCTCGGCCTGCTCGCTGAACGAATCCGCCACACTTTAGCTTGGATTCCGTGGAATGGAACAACCCGCTAGGATACGGGCCGGGAAGGGGATTCGATGGCGGAATGGATCGGCGCCCGGCGCGAGGGCGATATCCTCGTGCTGAGCCTCAAGGATCGTTGGATCGTCGCCGAGGCCGCCGCCCTCGACCGTGCGCTGCGTGCCGTCAACGCCGCCGGCGCGAAACGGATCCGCATCGACCCGTCCGGCCTCGCGGCGCTCGACACCGCCGGCGCCTGGCTCATGCTGCGATTGCAGCAGAACCTGGCCGCGGGCGGCGCCGAGGTCACCTTGCAGCCGCCGCCGGAAGAATACGCGCCGCTGATGCGGCAGCTCGACAAGCGCGAAAGCGCCACGCCGTCGCCGCCGTCGCACCGCGAGCCGCTAATCGCGCTGCTCAATGACGTCGGTGCCGGCACGGTCCGTTTTCTCGAGCTGGCGCACGCGCTGCTCGGCTTCTTCGGCATGGTCGTCGTGGTCGGCTTGCGCGCGATGCGAAGCCCAAGTTTGATCCGAGTCACGCCGATGGTCGCGCAAATGCAGCGTACCGGCGTGACCGCGCTCGGCATTGTCGGATTGCTCTCGTTCCTGATCGGCGTGGTCATGGCGTATCAGGGCGCCGACCAGCTGCGTCCCTACGGTGCCGAGATTTACACCGTAAATCTGCTTGGCGTTTCCTTCTTTCGCGAGCTCGGCGGCCTGATGGCTGCGATCATCGTCGCCGGCCGTTCGGGCAGCGCCTTCGCCGCCGAGATCGGCGCCATGGTGGTGAACGAAGAGGTCGATGCGATCCGCACGCTCGGGCTCAATCCGGTCGACGTGCTGGTACTGCCGCGGGTTGTCGCCCTCATCGCGACATTGCCGCTGCTGACTTTCTACGCCAACATCATGGGGATGCTCGGCGGTGCGCTTATGTCGTGGGCCGTGCTCGACATCTCCTTTCCCGCCTTCCTCGTGCAGCTCCGCGGTGCGATTTCCCTGTGGAGCTTCTGGTTGGGGATCATCAAGGCGCCCTTCTTCGCCGTCTCCATCGCCTTGATCGGCTGCAACGAAGGACTGTCCGTCGCGCGCAGTGCCGAAAGCGTCGGGCGCCATACCACACAAGCCGTCGTGCAATCCATTTTCCTGGTGATCGTCTTCGATGCCGCTTTCTCCGTCCTCTTCTCGCTCCTCCGCATCTGACGGCGCGAAAGCGCCGACTCCGGTGATCCGCGTGCGCGGGCTCGAAACGCGCATCGGCGGCCGCGTCATCCATCACGGCCTGGATCTTGACCTGACCAAGGGCGAAATCCTGGGCGTGGTCGGCGCCTCGGGAGCCGGCAAGTCGGTGCTGCTGCGCACCATCGTCGGGCTGATGCCGGTGGCTGCGGGCACGATCGAGGTCTTCGGCGAGGAGACCGGTCGGCTGAGCGATGCCGCGCGCAAGCGGTTCGCCGCGCGATGGGGCGTGTTGTTCCAGGACGGCGCGCTGTTCAGCTCGCTGACCGTGCTTGAGAATATCGAGGCGCCGCTACGCGAGCATCTGACGCTGCCGGCGGAGCTGATGGAGGGGATCGCCACGCTCAAGCTCTCGCTGGTCGGCTTGCCGGCGGCGGTCGGCCGCCGTTATCCCTCCGAGCTGTCGGGCGGCATGCGCAAGCGGGCTGGCCTGGCGCGGGCGCTGGCGCTCGACCCGCGCCTGCTGCTGCTGGACGAGCCGACCTCGGGGCTCGACCCCATTTCCGCCCATGAATTCGACGTCCTGATCAAGGACCTCAAGGAAAGCCTGAACCTTACGGTTTTCATGGTGACGCACGACCTTGACAGCCTGGCGACGGCCTGCGACCGGGTCGCGGTGCTGGTCGACAAGCGCCTCAAAATCGGCACAATACCGGAGCTTCTTCACGACCCTGATCCCTGGATTCAGGCCTATTTCAGCGGACCGCGCGGCCGTGCCGCGCGGGTCGAGCAACGGACCGGCGGAGGCGGCTAGACGGTGGAAACGCGCGCCGAATATGTCTTGGTCGGAGCCTTCGTGCTGGCGCTGGTCGTCGCGCTCGCGGTGGCGCTGCTGTGGTTCGCGCGCGTCCAATTCAACTCGAAAGCCGTGTCTTACGACGTCTATTTCGAGGGCTCGGTCTCCGGTCTCAATAACGGTTCCGACGTGCGCTATAGCGGCGTCCCGGTCGGCCGGGTCACGGACATCGAGCTCGATCCCAACGATCCGCAACGCGTCCGCGTCACCGTCGAGATCAAGCCCGACGTCGTCATCCGCACCGACGCCGTTGCCGAGCTCTCCCTCCAGGGCTTGACCGGCGGCGCCTTCGTCGAGATCGAGGGCGCCAGCAAGGATGCGCCGCCGGTCGAGGCCAAGGAGGGCGAACGCTATCCGGTGATCGCCACGAAGCAGTCGAACTTCCAGGATCTGGTGAACGCCGCGCCCGAATTGCTGCACAAGCTCTCGGACCTTGCGGATTCCCTGAACGACGCGGTCAATACGGATAATCGCGCCGCGCTGGCGGCGACGCTGGGCAATCTGCGCCAGGTGACCGACGTCGTCGCCGCTCATTCGCGCGACATCGACAACATGTTCGGCCAGCTGAACACGACGCTGAAGCATTTTGACGAGACCGCAACCAAGCTCGCCGACACGGCCAGCCATCTCGATCAGCTGGTGAACGAAAGCCGCCAGCCGGTCCACAATTTCGCGACGCGCGGCCTGCCCGAGCTGCAGGCGCTCATCCTGCAGGCGGAGAAGCTGGTCGGCGATCTGTCGCATCTGTCGGCCTCGCTGGAGCGCGACCCGGCGCGGCTGCTCTACGGCGACCGCCAGCAGGGCTATCGGCCTCAGTGATGCGCCGCACGCCCATCCTCCTTCTCGGAATCCTCGCGGCTGTCCTCGCCGGTTGCGGCGGCATCTTGCCCAAGCCGGCGGCGGCGCCCGATCTCTACACCCTGTCGCCGGCGACCGCGCCTGCCGCGCCCGCCGCGCCGCGTGGCGCCACTCAGATCATGATCGACGTGGTGCTGGCGCCGGCGGCGCTCGATAGCGCGCGGATCGCGCTGCACCACACGCCGACAAACGTCGAATACTATGCCGATTCGGCCTGGTCCGACCGCGCGCCGGCGCTGGTGCAGCAGCTCATGCTCGATACTGTGGGCCGCTCAGGGCAATTCGTGGCGGTCTCCCGTGATGCCGTCGTCCTGCATCCCGACAATCTGCTGATCGGCCAATTGAAGCATTTCGAGGCCGATTACCGCGGCACCGGCGCGCCGACCGTCCAGTTCGAAATCGACCTGAAGTTGGTCCGCGCCGCCGACGGTGTTATCCTGG
Source organism: Allostellaceae bacterium (assembly GCA_035648735.1). Classification (GTDB taxonomy): domain Bacteria; phylum Pseudomonadota; class Alphaproteobacteria; order ATCC43930; family CGMCC-115725; genus REEB95. The sequence goes on along the minus strand of DASRKX010000110.1, from coordinate 906 downwards.
CGCAGCGGAATTTCACCGCGTCGCAGCCGGCCGCCGCCAACAACGTGCCTGCCGTCGTCACGGCCTTCGACGACGCGGCGCACGCCGCCCTGAAGGATTTGCCCGCCTGGATCGCCGCTTCCCTGTCGCTCCGCCAGCTCCCAGCACCTCGGCCCCCGGCGCGCCGGTAAGTTCCGCCGACCTGGCGCAATTGGCCAAGGCCGAGCTCGATATCATGGCCGAACACGGGCGGGCGCTGGCGTATTGCCACGCCGTCTTCGAGCGCGGACATCTGACGCCGGTGGCGGCGGCGCTGGCCGGTGCGGCACGCGTCTTCCACTGGCGCCACTATCCCGAGGGCGACGCGCACGACCCGACGACGCATGCCCAATATTTCTATCACGCGCATCCGCTGGAAGAGCGCGGCGCCGCCCCGGCGGGTGAGCACGGCCATTTTCATACCTTTCTGCGGCAAGGCGGCATGCCGCTTGAGGCGCGTCCGCTCGTCATGCCCGAGCTCGCCATCGCTGGCAACCCCGCGGCGCCCCGCGCGATGCCGGCGCCTTCGGCGCCGGCGGGCGGGGAGAACGACCCTTGGACTCATCTGGTCGCGATCGCGATGGATCGCGCCGGTCGGCCGCTACGGCTCTTCACCACCAACCGCTGGGTGACGGGCGAAACCTGGTACGCGGCTGCCGATATCGCCGCGGCGCTGCCGCGCTTCGCCCTGCGCCGGGAGGGGGATGCCACGATTCTCGATCAATGGATGACGGCGCTGGTCGGATTGTTCCGGCCGGAGATCGCGGCGCTGCTCATGGCGCGCGACGCGGCCATCGTCGCCTTCCGCCAGAAGCACCGCAGCCGAGTGCATGTGCTCGAGGACCGTCGGCTCGAGATTGCGTCCTGGGCGCCGCTCGACATCGACGC
>DASRKX010000109.1:0-8999 GCA_035648735.1 Allostellaceae bacterium | reverse complement strand
GGGCAGCGGCGTCAGGGCCGATTTCCAATCCTCGAACAGCTCGAAGAGGTCGCCGCGCTGCAGGAGCCGTTCGGGCACCAGGATTTCGCCCGGCGCCAGCCGCGCCAGCGCCGCCCCCAGCCCCGAAGGCGCCACTTCCTGCAGCGCGAAATCGCCGGTCGAAAGATCGAGCCAGGCGAGCGCCAGATCGCCGCCCGCCTCGGCCAGCGCCGCCAGGTAATTGTGCCGCCGGGCGTCGAGCAGATTGTCCTCGGTGATGGTTCCGGGGGTGACGATGCGCGTCACGGCGCGCTTCACCGGCGATTTTCCGCCGCGCTTTTTCGCCTCGGCCGGATCCTCCATCTGCTCGCAGACCGCGACGCGGAAGCCCTGGCGGATGAGGCGCGAGAGATAGGCCTCGGCGGCGTGCACCGGAACGCCGCACATCGGGATGTCCTCGCCGTCGTGACGGCCGCGCTTGGTCAAGGTGATGTCGAGCGCGGCCGAGGCCCTGACGGCGTCGTCGAAGAACAATTCGTAGAAATCGCCCATCCGGTAAAACAGCAGGCAATCGGAATGGGCGCGTTTCAGCTCGAGATATTGCGCCATCATCGGCGTCGCCGCATCGGCCCCAGCAACGGATATCGGGGCGGCGGGCATCGGGGCGGCGGGAATCGGATCGGCGGGGACGGGACGCGGCATGCGCGACAAGCTAGCATCGCGCTCCCACGGGTGGAACCCGGACGGGCTCAGCCGGCGGCGAGCAGCGGCAGGGGAAGCAGCTGTGCCACGGCGGCGGCGAATTCGCGCGCGCCGAACGGCTTCTGCAGCACCGAATCGGCGCCGAGGTCGCGCGCCATGCGCAGATAATCCGGCTGGCCCAGATCGGGGGCGCCCGAGATCGCGATGATGCGCGGCGCCGGCGAACAGTGCCGCGAAGCCATGATGACCTCGAAGCCGTCCTGGCCCGGCATCAGGATATCGGTCACCACCAGGTCGAAGCCGCGGCCCTGCGTCCGGCGGATGGCGTCGGTGCCGTCCTTCGCCGCGACGACGTCGTGGCCGTCGGGCGCCAGGATGCTGTCCATCAAGGCGCGCTGCTTCGGGCAATCGTCGACGATGAGGATGCGGGCCATGGCTATCCGCCCCGCGCGACGAGGATGTTGCGGCCGCCGGCATAGAGCCACCAGCCGGAAAGGTTGATCGCATAATAAGGGCGGTACTCCGGCGCCCGCGCTTCCGGCCGGATCTCGGGCCTCAGATTGTCGAGGAGATAGGCTTCGCCATCGACCGTGGCGACGAGCACGGCATGATCGACACCAAGCGCCGTGTCGCGCAGCACCAGCATGCGCATCGACGCGTCGGGCACGCCGGCCTCGCGCAACGCCAGGTATTTGGCGATGGCGTAATCCTGGCACTGGCCGCCGCGCGCCAGGAACTCGAACGGCGTCTCCCAATACATGGCGCGGTGCCAGTTCTGCACCGTGGGCACATAAGGATGGCGGTTGATCGCGTCGTTGACGCGGGTGAGCTTGGCCATGAGCGGCAGGCTCCTGACCTCGGCGATCAGGTCGCGCCATTCGGGCGGCCCGCAGCCTGCCTGGCCCGCAGCACCCCGCCCGGCCTCGCAGCGCCGCGCCGGCGCCAATTCGCGCTCGGCGCGCGCCATGGCGTCGGTCCACTCCGGAAATTGCGCCACATTGGCGCTAAAGATTTCGCCGGTGCCGTAGAGCGCGGAGGCGCCGCCCTCGGTCGCGGGACTGCGCGCGGCGAAGGATTCGGCCGGAAGAACGAAGAGGACGAGCGTCGCCAAGGCGACAGCCGGAAAACGTGCAGATGACATTGCGAACCCTCATTCGGCAACCCCGCTATCCCCGGGTCGAGCCCCGGGACCGGAGGCTTTGCGTCGCCGGGTTGCCCCGGTTATGCCGTTTCGTGATGGCGCCCCGGAGGGGTCGTCACCGCACTGTTCTCGTGCCCGATGGATTCAGCGCTTTTATGGTTTATGAAGAGTTTAGAATCGCCCGCTGCGGTTGTGTGCCGCAGGGGGCCGAAAACCGCTAGGATCGGCTCTCCGCCGCGGTCTCCGGCGAAAGGGACAAGGCGCATGCTCGAAACCCGGACACGCCGTCATTCTGTCGCGGGCACCGCTTGACGGCGCTGCTGCGGCTGCTGGTCGACGCGCTGATCCTGTCGGCGCCCGCTTTCGTTGTGCTGGCCGGCCTGGCGATCTTCGGCGCGCTGGCGCCGCTGCAGGCCTTCCTCAGCGCGATCTTCATCTATGCCGCGGCGGCGGTGCTGCTCTATCCGCTGATCGCCGGCATCTTCGCGGTGCGCCGCGCCATCGAATCCATGGCGGCGGGCGCCGCCGATCCCGAGATCAAGAGCGCCAACCCGTCGGTGCGCGATCTGTGGCTCACCCTCGGCCGCTGGACACGCAGCATCCGGGCGGAGGCGCGGGCGCGCCAGGCGGAACTCGAATCCGCGCGCGCCGTTTTCGCGGCGCTGCCCGAGCCGCTGCTGCTGCTCGATCAGAACCGCCGCGTCGTCGGCAGCAACGCCGCCGCCCACGCGCTGCTCGGAACCCGGCTCGAGGGCCGCGACCTCGCCGGCGCGCTGCGCCACCCGCTGGTGCTCGCCGCCACCGACCAGGTGCTGCGCGGCGAGGCGGCGCGCACCGTCGAATTCGACCTGACCAGCCCGGTCGAGCGGCATCTGAGCGCGCAGCTGGCGCGGCTCGAACCCGAGGCGCAGGGCGCCGTCGCCGTGCTGGTGCTGCACGATCTGACCGAGATGAAGCGCGCCGAGCGGCTGCGCGCCGATTTCGTCGCCAATGCCAGCCACGAGCTGCGGACGCCCTTGGCCACCTTGGTCGGCTTTATCGAAACGCTGCGTGGCCCGGCGCGCGACGACGAGGCGGCGCGGGCGCGGTTCCTCGCCATCATGGCCGAGCAGGGCGCCCGCATGACGCGGCTGGTCGAGGATCTGCTGTCGCTGTCGCGCATCGAGATGAACGAGCACCGCGCCCCCACCGAGCCGATCGCGATCGATCTGATCCTGCGCCAGGCGGCCGAGCCGCTCGAGCCGCGCGCCAAGGGACGCAACATGCGTTTCACCTTCGACCTCGCCGGCGAGCTGCCGCCCGTTCTGGGCGATGCCGACGAGCTGGTGCAGGTGTTCCAGAACCTCCTCGACAACGCGCTCAAATACGGCGCGGAAGGGACCCCCATCGAAATCGTGGCGCGGCCCTCGACGCGGATTCTGCCCGGGGCAAAGCCCGGCGAGCGCTATCCCGGGGTCGCCGTCGCGGTGCGCGACCACGGCACCGGCATCGCGCGCGAGCATTTGCCGCGCCTGACCGAGCGGTTCTATCGCGTCGATGCGGCGCGCTCCCGCGCCCTGGGCGGGACGGGGTTGGGCTTGGCCATCGTTAAGCACATTGTCAGCCACCACCGGGGAGCTTTCGAGATCGACAGCGAACCCGACCAGGGGTCGGTCTTTACCGTCCACCTGCCGGCTGCGTTTGCCAAAACACCCGCTGAAACAGGTATTTAGCGCCAAGCCGCGCGCCGCCGGCCGGTGTCATAAAACGGCAACGGAAGTGGCGTAATTCTCCGACCACGGCACGAGAAAAAAACGCATCTGGAGCGGCGGAGTTAAGCGTGGAGGCTGTCCCGCAAACCCGGGCAACGGCGCTCGCGATCGGCGGCTTGGCGCCCCATCGCATGCGCCGGCAGCGGCTCGGCGACACGCTCTTCCGCGGCACCACGCGGGGCTTCGCGCTGGGCGTCCTCCTCCTCCTGGGCGCCATCATCACGGCGCTCTTCGTCGGCTCCCTGCCCGCTTTCCGCGCCTTCGGCTTCGGCTTTCTGTTCAACTCGTCCTGGAACCCGGTCACCGAGAATTTCGGCGCGCTGCCGGCGATCTACGGCACGGTAATCACCTCGTTCCTCGCCATGCTGCTGGCGATGCCGCTTGCCTTCGGCGTCGCCATCTTCCTGACGGAGCTGTGCCCGCGGGCCTTGCGCCGGCCCATCGGCGTGCTGATCGAGCTCTTGGCGGCGATTCCGAGTATCATCTACGGCATCTGGGGCCTGTTCATCCTGGCGCCCTTCCTGCAGACGACGCTGCAGCCCGCGCTCATCGCCAGCTTCGGCCGGCTGCCCCTGATCGGCGCGCTGTTCGGCGGCCCGCCCTTGGGCCTCGGCATCCTGACCGCGAGCATGATCCTCGCCATCATGGTGCTGCCCTTCATTGCCTCGGTCAGCCGCGACGTGTTCCAGACCGTGCCGGCGATGCTGCGCGAAAGTGCCTATGCCATGGGCGCCACCACGGCCGAAGTGGTGCGCGACATCGTCATCCCGCATTCGCGAATCGGCATCGTCGGCGGCGTCATGCTGGGATTGGGCCGCGCACTGGGCGAGACCATGGCGGTCACCTTCGTTATCGGCAACGCGCACCGCATCAAGGCCTCGCTGCTGGCACCCGGCACGACGATCTCGGCGACCCTGGCCAATGAATTCACCGAAGCGGTCAGCCAGCTCTACACCTCGTCGCTGATCGCCCTGGGATTGATCCTCTTCGTCATCACGCTCATCGTGCTGGCCGCCGCCAATTACATGCTGTGGCGCCTGTCGGGAGAAACGACATGAAGGGCGTTGGACTCTATGCGCAGCGCCGCGCGACCAATTTCGTCATCCTGTCGCTGTCGATGGCGGCGACGGCGGCCGGGCTCGTCGTGCTGTTCCTCATCCTGGGCGCGCTGCTGTGGCACGGCATCCCGGCGCTCAGCGGCGACCTCTTCACCCGGATGACGCCGCCGCCCGGCAGCAAGGGCGGTTTGCTCAACGCCATCTATGGCAGCGCGGTGATGACGGCAGCCGCGACGCTGCTTGGCACCCCGGTCGGGATATTGACCGGCACCTTCCTCGCCGAGTTCGGCCGCGGCTCGCGCCTGGCGCAAGCCGTGCGCTTCGTCAACGACATCCTGCTATCGGCGCCCTCCATCATCATTGGCCTCTTCGTTTACGAGATGATGGTGGTGCCGATGGGGCATTTCTCGGCCTGGGCGGGCACCATCGCCCTGGCCATCATCGTGGTGCCGGTCGTGGTGCGGACCTCCGAGAACATGCTGACGCTGGTTCCCGCAAGCTTGCGCGAAGCCGCGGTGGCGCTCGGCACGCCGCAATGGAAGATGGTGGTGATGGTGGTCTATCGCGCCGCCATCCAGGGCATGCTCACCGGCGTGATGCTGGCCATCGCCCGCATCGCCGGCGAGACCGCGCCGCTGCTCTTCACCGCACTCAACAACCAGTTCTGGAGCGGCGACATGAACGGCGCCATGGCCAATCTGCCGGTGGTGATCTTCCAATTCGCCCTATCGCCCTATGCGGACTGGCAACTCCTGGCCTGGGGCGGCGCCCTGCTGATCACGCTCGCCATTCTCACCCTCAACATATTCGCGCGGCTTGTCGCGAGTTGGAGCAGTTTCGCAAAATGACGATCGACGTTAGACCTATGGAAACCCCCACCCGCGCGAGGCCCCCGTTGGTGAGCATTCCCGCTATCGACCGCCCGCAGCCCGCCAGCCTGGCGACGCCGCAGCCGAAGGTGCAAATCGAGGATTTGCGCTTCTACTACCGCAACTTCGAGGCGCTGAAGGGCATCAATTTGACGCTCTACGACAAGCGGGTGACGTCGTTCATCGGTCCGTCGGGCTGCGGCAAGTCGACCCTGTTGCGCTGCCTCAACCGCATCTACGAGCTCTACCCCGACCAGCGCGCCACCGGCAAGGTGCTGGTCGACGGCGCGGACATTCTCGACCCGCGGCAGGATCTCAATCTGCTGCGCGCGCGCATCGGCATGGTGTTCCAGAAGCCGACTCCGTTCCCCATGTCGATCTACGACAACATCGCCTTCGGCATCCGGCTCTACGAGAAGCTCGGCCCCAGCCAGCTCGACGAGCGCGTCGAGGAGGCGCTGCGGCGCGCAGCACTCTGGGACGAGGTGAAGGACAAGCTGCGCGAATCGGGACTTTCGCTTTCGGGCGGCCAGCAGCAGCGCCTGTGCATCGCGCGCGCCGTGGCGGTCAAGCCCGAGATCCTGTTGCTCGACGAGCCGGCCTCGGCGCTCGACCCGATCTCGACGCAGCGCATCGAGGAGCTCATCTCCGAGCTCAAATCCGACTACTGCATCATCATCGTCACCCACAACATGCAGCAGGCGGCGCGCAGCTCGGATTATACGGCGTTCATGTATCTGGGCCAGATGATCGAGTACGATCATACTGAGGCGATCTTCACCCATCCGAAGGAACGCCAGACGGAAGACTACATCACCGGCCGGTTCGGCTGAGGAGAGAGAAGAGAATGGTCTCCGAGCATATCATCAAGAGTTACGATCAGGAGCTGCAGCGGCTCGACAACACCGTCGCCGAGATGGGCGGCCTGGCGGAAAGCCAGCTTGCCGCGGCGATCGAGGCCGTGGCAAAGCGCGACAGCGAGTTGGCGGCGCGCGTCGTCAAGGGCGACGCCCGCGTCGACGAGCTCGAGCGCGAGGTCGAAAGCCTCGTGGTGCGCCTGCTGGCGCTGCGCCAGCCCATGGCGCGCGATCTCCGGCAGATCATCGCCGGCCTCAAGATCTCCTCCGATCTCGAGCGCATCGCCGATTACGCCGCGAACGTCGCCAAGCGCTCCATCGCTCTGAACCAGACGCCGCCGGTGAAGCCGGCCAACGGCATTCCGCGCATGGGCCGCCTCGGCGGCGCCATGATCAAGGACGTGCTCGACGCCTTCGTCGAGCGCGACGCCGAGAAGGCGTTGGCGGTTTGGCTGCGCGACGAGGAGATGGACGATCTCTATACCAGCCTGTTCCGCGAGCTCCTCACCTACATGATCGAGGACCCGCGCAACATCACGGCCTGCGCGCATCTCCTCTTCATGGCGAAGAATCTTGAGCGCATCGGCGACCACGCGACCAACATCGCCGAAACGCTCTATTTCCTGGTGCACGGCACGCCGCTTGCTCAGGTCCGCCCGAAGCGCGACCGCACCAGCCTGGCGCTGGCGCCCGACGCCGATATCGACGATCCCGAAAACGAGGAAGGCTGATGCGGCCCTCCGTCCTGGTGGTCGAGGACGAAACGGCGCTGCTGACGCTGCTGCGCTACAACCTCGAGAAAGAGGGTTTCAACGTCAGCGCCGCGCATGACGGCGAGGAAGCGCTGTTGCAGCTGAAAGAATCGAAGCCCGACGCCGTGCTGCTCGATTGGATGCTGCCGCGCGTCTCGGGCATCGAAGTGTGCCGCCAAATCAGGCGAACGCCGGCCTGGAAGGATTTGCCTGTCATCATGCTGACGGCGCGCGGCGAGGAGGCCGACCGCGTCCGCGGTCTCGACAGCGGCGCCGACGATTACGTGGTGAAACCGTTCTCGCCCAATGAGCTGATCGCGCGGCTCCGGGCGGTGATTCGTCGCGCCCGCCCCGCGTCGAACGCCGAGGTGCTGCGCTTCGCCGACATCGCGCTCGACGTCACGGCGCATCGCGTGACGCGCAGCACCAAGCCGCTGCATCTCGGTCCGACCGAATTCCGCCTGCTGCGCTTTCTCATGGAGCGGCCGGGGCGGGTGTTTTCCCGCGAGCAGCTTCTCGACGGGGTCTGGGGCCGCGATGCCGAAGTGGAGCTCCGGACCGTCGACGTCCATATCCGCCGGCTACGCAAGGCCCTGAACGGCGTCGGCAAGGCCGATGTCATCCGCACCGTGCGCGCCGCGGGCTATGCCCTCGACGAGGCCGCCAGCTAGCGGCTAGTCTTGGCCCGCCGAAAGAGGGGGCCGCCTTGCTGCCGGATGACGCGTCGCTGCCGATCAAAGTCCCGGTCGCCGAGACCACGGTCGCCGCCTATCGCTTCGTCTTCGGGCGGCTTGGCCATTTCCTCGAACTCGCCTGGCTGCCGCTGCTGATCCTGCTGGCGGTCGCCACCCTGCCCGGCTGGCTGCCCGACGCGTGGCTGCCCGACGGCAAGCACCCCGTGTTGCGCGCCTTGCCGGGCATCGCCGAGTTGGTGGTCGGCGCCTTCTGCCTCAACGCCTTCGCCGTGCGCTGGCAGCAGACCGCGCTCTACGGCAAGCAGGCGCCGGGCAAGCCCTTCGCCGCGGCGTGGAGCCGTTTCATGGTCTACACGCTGCTGCTCTACATCGCCAACGGCACCGCCATCGCCATCGTGCTGCTCGTCGCCGCACCGGCGGCGGATAGCAGCGCCGCGCAGGTGGGCCTGTCGCTGTTGGCGTTGGCGCTGACGATTCCGCTTTGGCTGGCGACGGTGCGGCTGTCGCTGCTCTTCCCGGCGGCGGCCGATGGCCGGCCGACAGGCTTCGCCGCCGCATGGCGGGGGCTGCGCGGCAATACCTGGCGGCTGATCCTCGCCGGGTTCTTCTGCTGCGCGCCGCTGCTGCTCGCCGCCTTGATGATCATGGGCGCGGTGTTCTCGGCGATCGACCTGCAGATCGGCGGCGACGCGCTCGATCAGCCGCCGATGGGACTTTTCCTGATGCGCGGGCTGATCGACACCCTGGTCAATTTCCTGGTCGTCGCCATGGGTGGAACGCTGCTGGTCGATTTCTACCGGCGGCTGGTGCTGGCCCGGGAAAGCTGACCGGAACAGCCGGGTGCCGCGATTAGCGTGAAGGCCCGAAGATCGCGTTGATCAGGCTTCGCAACACGCCGGGGCCGGAATCCTGGGGCGGTCCGTTCGGTGCCGGTGACGACGATGGCGGCGGCGTGCCGCGGCCGAAGAGATTGCCGAAGGCGACCACCGCGCCGGGCTGCGGCAGGTCGCGCACGGGCATGCCGTGCGTCGCCGCCAGCATGAAATTATGCCAAGCGCGCGCCGGCAGCGTGCCGCCGGTGACGTGCTTCATCGGTGAATTGTCGTCATTGCCGAACCAGATGCCGGTGACCAGATCGGCGGTGTAGCCCAGGAACAAGGCGTCGCGGAAATCCTGCGTCGTGCCGGTCTTGCCG
>DASRKX010000108.1:0-4445 GCA_035648735.1 Allostellaceae bacterium | reverse complement strand
AAACAAACCCAAATTGGGAAAGGCCATCAAATGCCCAAGATGAAGACCAAATCGGGCGCCAAAAAGCGCTTCGGCCGCACCGCCACGGGCAAGATCAAGGCGGGGAACGCGCATAAGCGCCACCGCCTCGTCAGCAAATCCAAGCGCGCGAAACGCAATGCCAAGGGCACCATGACGCTCCAGCACGGCGACGCCAGGCTGGTGCTGACCTACATGCCGTATATGAGGGGCTAGCCATGGCGCACGTAAAACGCGGCGTCACCGGACGCGCCCGCCACAAGAAGATCCTCGGCATGGCCAAGGGCTATCGCGGCCGGGCCAAATCGTCCTTCCGCATCGCCATCGAGAAGGTCGAAAAGGGGCTGCGCTACGCCTATCGCGACCGGCGCCTCAAGAAGCGCAATTTCCGCGCGCTGTGGATTCAGCGCATCAACGCGGGCGCGCGCGATTCCGGGCTGACTTATTCGCAATTCATGAACGGCCTGAAGCGGGCCGGCGTGACGCTCGACCGCAAGATGCTGGCCGATCTCGCGATGCGCGAGCCGGCCGCCTTCAAGGCGATCGTCGCGCAAGCCCAGGCTGCCTTGCCCAAGGCCTCCTAGGCTGGCGACGCGGGCGCGCCTAGAATGCCGGCAGGTGCCCCGGCGACAGCGAATGAAGGGGCCGCGCGGCCCCTTTTTCGTCCCGTGACGCGCTAGACGGAACGCCATGGAAAGTCTCGACCACCTTCGCGACGAGCTGCTTCGCCTCATCAAGGCGGCGACGAGTCTCGACTTGCTCGAGCAGGTCCGCATCGGCGCGCTCGGCCGCAAGGGCCGCGTCACCGGGCTGATGAAGAATCTGGGCGCGCTCGATCCCGATTCGCGCAAGAGCGAGGGTGCCGCGCTCAACCGCCTCAAGGACGACGTCGAGGCGGCCATCGCCGAGGCGACCCGGCGCCTCTCCGACGGCGCGCTCAACCGGCGCCTGGCCGAAGAGCGGGTGGACGTGACCTTGCCGGTCAAGGCCGAGACCGAGGGGCGCATCCATCCGATCAGCCAGACCATCGACGAGCTGGTCGCCATCTTCGGCGCGATGGGGTTCAGCGTCGTCGAAGGCCCGCATATCGAGGACGACTTCCATAATTTCACCGCGCTCAACATTCCGCCCGAGCATCCGGCGCGGCAGGAGCAGGACACCTTCTATCTCGCCGCCCCGGCCGCCGATGGCAGCCGCAAGGTGCTGCGCACGCACACCTCGCCGGTGCAGATCCGCACCATGCTCAAGCAAAAGCCGCCGCTGCGCATCATCGTGCCGGGCCGCACCTTCCGCAGCGATCACGACGCGACCCATTCGCCGATGTTCCACCAGGTCGAGGGGCTGGTGATCGATCGCGCCGCGCATATGGGGCATTTGAAGGGCTGCCTGATCGATTTCTGCCGTGCCTATTTCGGCATCGAAGATCTGCCGGTGCGTTTCCGGCCGAGCTACTTTCCCTTCACCGAGCCCTCGGCCGAGGTCGATATCGGCTGCTCGCGCGAGGGCGGCGGCTTGAAGATCGGCGCCGGCGGCGATTGGCTCGAGATTCTCGGCTGCGGCATGGTGCATCCGAAGGTGCTGAAGAACTGCAACATCGACCCCGAGGAATATCAGGGCTTCGCCTTCGGCATGGGGATCGAGCGCATCGCCATGCTCAAATACGGCATCCCCGATCTGCGCACCTTCTACGAGAGCGATTTGCGCTGGCTGCGGCATTACGGCTTCCTGCCCTTGGATGTTCCCACCTTGTCCGGGGATCTCGCGCGATGAAGACCACGCTCGCCTGGCTCAAGGCGCATCTCGAGACCTCAGCGTCGCTTGACGAGATCGTCGGTGCCCTGGTGATGGGCGGCTTGGAGGTCGAGAGCGTTGTCGACCGGGGCAAGGCACTCGCCGCCTTCATCGTTGCCCGCGTGATCGAGGCCAAGCGTCATCCCGACGCCGACAAGCTCCAGCTCTGCCTGGTCGACATCGGCAAGGAAAAGGTGGAAGTCGTCTGCGGCGCGCCTAATGCCCGCGCTGGCATGCTCGGCGTCTTCGCGTCCCCTGGTACGGTCATTCCGCGCAGCGGCCAGGTGCTGAAGGCGAGCAAGATCCGGGGCGTGCTCTCGAACGGCATGCTGTGCTCGGGCTACGAGCTCAATCTTTCCGACGATCACGAGGGCATCATCGAGCTGCCGACGGGAAATCCCGGCGACAGTTTCGTTGCGGCGATGGGGCTCGACGATCCCGTGCTCGACGTCAAGGTGACGCCTAACCGCGCCGATTGCCTCGGCGTGCGCGGCCTCGCGCGCGATCTCGCGGCTGCGGGCCGGGGCAAGCTCAAGCCGCTGGAAGACGCGGCCGTGCCGGGCCAGGAGCCGTGCCCGGTCGCGGTTCACCTGGCGGGGCCCGACGACAAGGCCTGTCCGCTCTTCCTCTCCCGCACGATCAAGGGCGTCAGGAACGGGCCGAGCCCGGCCTGGCTGCAGGAGCGGCTCAAATCCATCGGCCTCAGGCCGATCTCGGCGCTGGTCGATATCACCAATTTTCTCACCTTCGATCTCGGCCGGCCGCTGCACGTCTTCGACGCGGCCAAGATCGCGGGCGATCTCGCGGTGCGCGGCGCCCGCGCCGGCGAAAAACTCACGGCGCTCAACGGCAAGACCTACGACCTCGATGCCGAGATGACGGTGATCGCCGACGCCAACGGCGTCCTCAGCCTGGGCGGCGTCATCGGCGGCGAGAGCACCGGCTGCACCGCGGCGACCACGAACGTGCTGATCGAGGCGGCGCTGTTCGACCCGATCCGGACCGCGGCGACCGGCCGCAAGCTCGGCATCCAGAGCGACGCGCGCTATCGCTTCGAGCGCGGCGTCGATCCCGAATTCGTCCGGCCGGGGATCGAGATCGCGACTCGGCTGCTCCTCGAATTCTGCGGCGGCAATGCCTCGGCTGTGGGCGTTTCCGGCGCGGCCCCGGCTTGGCGCCGCACCATCCGCTTTCGCCCCGACCGCGTGCGCAGCCTGGGCGGCGTGGAGGTCGCGGCGAACGAGCAGCTTCGCATCCTGCGCGATCTGGGTTGTGCCGTGACCGAAGCCACCGATCATTTCAGCGTCGAGCCGCCGTCCTGGCGCGCCGATCTCGAGGGCGAGGCCTGCCTCGTCGAAGAGGTGCTGCGCATCCATGGTTATGATTCGATTCCCATCCTGCCGCTGCCGCGGGAAAGCTCGGTGCCGGTGCCCTCGCTCACTCCGACGCAACGCCGCACCGGCTTCGTGCGGCGTTCGCTGGCCGCGCGCGGCTTGGTCGAAACGGTCAATTTCTCCTTCATGCCCCTGAAGGACGCCGCGCTATTCGGCGGCGGCAACGCCAAGCTGACGCTGCTCAACCCGATCAGCGCCGATCTCGACGCCATGCGGCCGTCGATCCTGCCGAGTCTGCTGGCGACGGCGCGGCGCAACGGCGAACGCGGCTTCGCCGATCTGGCGCTGTTCGAGGTCGGGCCGGAATATCGCGACGACACGCCGGAGGGCCAGCTCCTGGTGGCCGGCGGCTTGCGCGCGGGCGACGCTACGGCCAAGAGCTGGGATGCCGATGCGCGTCCGGTAAATGCCTTCGACGCCAAGGCCGACGCGCTGGCGGCGTTGGCCGCCGCCGGGGTGGCCGCCGACAGCTTGCAATTGGCGCCCGAGGCGCCCGCCTGGTATCACCCGGGACGCTCCGGCACTTTGAAGCAAGGGCTGAAGATTCTCGCTAATTTCGGCGAAATCCATCCCGCCGTACGGCATGCGATGGACGTGAAAGTGCCGGCGGCGGGGTTCGAAATCTTCCTCGACGCGCTGCCCGAGCCGCGTAGCCGCGGCGCCGCCCGGCCGCTGCTCAAGCTGTCGCCGTTCCAGGCGGTCACGCGCGACTTCGCCTTCACCGTCGATCGATCGGTGTCGGCCGAGACGGTGCTGCGCGCGGCGCGCGGCGTCGACAGGAAGCTCATCGGCGAGGTCCGGCTCTTCGACCTCTATCAGGGCAAGGGCCTGCCCGAGGGCAAGAAGTCGCTCGCCTTCACGATAACGCTGCAACCCGAGACGGCGACCCTGACCGACGCCGAGATCGACGCCATCGGCAGGAAGGTGATCGCCGCGGTCGAGAAGGCCAGTGGCGGAGCGCTTCGCAGCTAGGACATGGCCGATCTTTCCCACATCCGTAACTTCGCCATCATCGCGCATATCGATCACGGCAAATCGACGCTCGCCGACCGCTTGATAGAGAAATGCGGCGGCCTGGAATCGCGCGAGATGCGTGCCCAGGTGCTCGACAGCATGGACATCGAGCGCGAGCGCGGCATCACCATCAAGGCGCAGACCGTCCGCCTCGCCTATACCGCGAAGAACGGCGAGAAATACGTACTGAATCTCATGGACACGCCGGGCCATGTCGACTTCGCCTAT
>DASRKX010000107.1:0-19238 GCA_035648735.1 Allostellaceae bacterium | reverse complement strand
GACGCGCCGGGGAATGATCCGCGCGATATCGGAAAGCCGGGCATCGATGCGCCCCATCAGGCAGCCGTCGCAGAGGGCTTCCTCCAAATCGATGCGGAATCGGCTCAGGAGTAGATCGTTCGCCGCCGTGAAGGCTTCCATATCGCCCCTTTCCCGAGGGAAATACCCTGCCACGGCACTGAGAACAATTCAAGAACAACCTAAGGCGGCGGTATCTCGCGATGAACCTTATTCCGGCCCCGCTCGTTACCTCATCGTGGCGGCGATTCGCTCGCCATGCGCGAGGCTCCGCTCCAGCGGCGTCTTGCCCGAACGAAGGTCGAGGAGACCCAGATGGCTGAGAATTCGAGTGGCGACGGCAACGGTGGCCTGTATTTCATCGTCGGCGGCTTGGTCGTCGCCGTCGGGATCGGCGCGTTAGTGTATTACGGCGGATATCTCGGTCACGGCGGCAAAACCACGACCGAGCAGACGACGATCGCGGGGCCCGCCGCAACCACGACCACGACCACGACCGAGAAGACCGGCAAGTAATCGCCGCTCGTCCGGATTGCCGCGCTTACCTTCCGCCCCCGGGTTGGCCTTCGGGGGGCTGGAGTTTGGCCGCCGGCGCCAGATGCGCCTCGGCGATCGCGGCCTCCTGCAGCGGCGAGGTCAGTACGAAATTGATCGCCGTTCCGTTCTCGAGGCTGCGGAACATGACGGGGACATTGCGATCGTTCAGCCAGATGTCCTGCTGCTTTTCGCCCTGTGCCGTGAAATGGCGGGTCGCGACCGTGACGCCTTGAAGCGAGATCGTCGCCGGCTCGCCGCCGGTGACGCTTGTGCCGAAGACCCGCCCGGTCTTTACCGAAACGACCGTCCCGGCGCCGAGATTCCGAAGCAGCCATGGGTCGGAGGGGACGACATCGGCGGGCGCCTCGACGACCCCCGCTTGCGTCGTCACGACGAAATGGTCGCCTTGGGCTTCGCCGTGGACATCGATACGCGTGCCGTTGGTGATCGTGGCGCCGTCGAGCGCGACGAGCCGGTCGCCGAGGAAGGTTTCGGTGTGGTCGCCTTCCTCCCGATGCACAACGATGCCCAGGATTCTTACCGCGACACGCAACCGGCTGACGATCCGCGTGGTGTCGCCGCTCCGCGCGATGCTTTCCGTGAATGTCCCGATGGTGCCGTAGATCGGATGCACGACGCTGTAGGAATAGGCCCGCTCCTGCGCGCGCGCCGGGATTGCCGCAGTCAACAGCCCGAGGACCGCCAGCAACGACAACCACCACGGACGCATCGGGAACTCCACGGTCAACATGCCTGCTCGATAGGCCAGGATACTTTGCTCAGAGCTGGTTTTGCCACAAGGTATCGAACATCTCCCTGATCTTCGTCGACACCGGCCGATCCTTCCAGGTCGCCAAATCGATCGGCGTCGCCTGCTTGAAATCGTCCTCGAACATCGCCTCCATTTGCCGGCCGGTTTCGCGGCCGAGGATGACGGCATCGACTTCGTCGTTCAGGATCACGCTGCGGCGATCGAGGTTGGACGATCCGATGACGGTCCACACCCCGTCGATCACCGCGTCCTTCGAATGGAGGATTTCGTTGCGCGTCTCGTAAATCTTGACGCCCGCTTCCAGAAGTTCGCTGTAATCCGAGCGGCCGACCGAAAGGGCGAGGTCGGAATCGCTTTCGCCCGGCAGCAGGAGCCGCACTTCGACGCCGCGATGCGCCGCGGCGATCAGATCGTCGATCTCCCTTGCGGTCGGCACGAAATAGGCCGTCGATAACGAGATGCGTTGTTCGGCGGTGCGGATCGCCGAAAGGATGGTCACGTAATAGCGCGGCACGTCGTCCTTGGGCGCGCTGCCGAGGGTGCGGACGACCTCGTCGCCCTTCGGCTTCACCGTCGGAAAGAATTTGGCCTGGTTGAGCGGCGGCCCGTTCTGCGCGCTCCAATGCTCGAGGAACAGCTTCTGCAGCTGGGCAACCGCCGGCCCCTCGATCTCAAGGTCCGTGTCGCGCCAGAATTCGGACGGCTTGCCCTCGATCGCGCCGGATTTTGCATAACGGCGGACCGAATAAGCGGCGCTCAGATTGACGCCGCCGACGATGGCGGTGGCGCCGTCGACGACCAGGATCTTGCGGTGGTCGCGATCGTCGGGCGACGCGATATTGTTGAAATTGACGACGTTGATCCCGCCGGCCCTAAGCCGATCGAAGAACGCGGTGGGCGTGGCGCTCGAGCCATAGCTGTCGTAAATGAGGTTGACCTGCACGCCCTGGGCGCGCTTGGCCAGGAGAAGGTTGCCGAGGTGCTTGCCGTCGCTCTCGACGTCCTCGACGATGTAATATTCGAGATTGACGTGATCGCGCGCGCCGCGGATCGCCGCGAACATCGCCCTGAAAGTCGCCACGCCGTTGCGCAGGATGCGCGTGCGGTTGCCGACCACGAGCGGGCTCTCGGCGATCGCTGTTTCGATCGAGAGATGGCGCTGCAGAATGTCGCTGTTCGGCGCCTGGGCCCGCAGCTTGTCGAGGATGGCCTTGCTCTGTTCCATGCTGAGCGGGCCGCGCGCGCCGGCCAGTTGCGGCGTGGCGCCGGCGGCGGCGGATTGATTGATGACCGGCTCCACGTCCGGCACGGTCGCGCAGCCGCCGAGCGCGGCAAGCCCGACGCCGAGCCCGATGCCGAGGAGGAGCCTCGCGATAACCCGTCGGTTTGGCCGTCGGTGGAGCCGTCGGCGCGGCGCCGGCGCGGCGCGGGCGGTCAAGGGATGCGGCGCCGAGGCATCGGCTTTTGGGTGCATGGGCTTACCAATGAACGGCTGTCGTGGCGTTTTAGCGGCCGAATATAATGTTTTCCGGGGGCGCCCGGTTCCCGCCGGCGCGGGCGAGCGCGTCGACCGGATACTACATACGGGTGTAGTCACCCTGGGCGACGCAACCAAAGGCTCATGGCGCCGTTCGATAACGAGCCGCGCCTTGGGTGAAATCCGTCCAAACCCGTAATTCGAGCCGAGCCGCCCGCGCGCGTTTCCGTTCCGTGGGTCGAAGGTCGCCGTTTGAGGTGCTTTGTCGAAACCGCGTGAAACTTAGAGGTAGAAACCAATGCGTAATTCCATGTCGGATGATTCGCAGACCCTGAGCAACTTTTCGGAACTGCTGAAGCGGCGGCGCGGCGCCAAGCGCCTGCGTAAATTTCTGTGGATGGTCGTGCTGGTCTTGATCAGCATGTTGGTCGGCGTCTGGATGAAGACCGATTGGGCGGCGATCACCAACCTCGGCATGACGTTGCTTGATAAGGCGGCCGCCTTCTATCATTCCATGATCTGACGCCGAATTTTTCGGCGCGTTCAAATCGCCCGGGGCGCCAAGCGTCGAATTTTTGGCGGTGATTCGGGGGTGACCGGCGCGCTGCGGAAGACTTAAAAAATCTGGCGGACCCGACACGATTCGAACGTGCGACCCCTGCCTTCGGAGGGCAGTGCTCTATCCAGCTGAGCTACGGGTCCGCTGGGGCCGAACGATAGGCGATGGCTGGAATGCGTGCAAGACGGCCCATGGGCGGTTGCCCACGCGGCCGTGCTATGCGCCGAGGTTGTCGCGCGATGGATTTAGCGACACAATCCGCGCAACGGGCCGTCAGCGCCCATCTGGGGAGGACACATGAATTCGCTTAAAGCCATTGCCGCGTCCGTGCTGGCGCTCGTCGCGCTCGCCGCATTTTCCGCCGTACCCGCCCGCGCCGACACGGTCAAGGTCGGCATCATCCTGCATTATTCCGGGCCCTTCGCGCGCCTCGGCGACACCATGCAGAAGGCGATCGATCTCTGGGTGAAGGAGCATGGCGACAGCGTCAACGGCACCAAGATCGAGCTCATCAAGCGCGACGCGGCGGGAAGCGTCGACACGTCAAAACGCCTGACGCAGGAGCTGATCACCCGCGACCGCGTCCAGTTTCTCGCGGGCTATATCCTGACGCCCGAGGCGCTGGCGGCGGCGCCCGACGTCACCGAGGCCAAGGTGCCGACGGTGATCATGAACGCGGCGACGGCGGTCATCACGACCAAGTCGCCCTATTTCGCCCGCACCTCGCTGACCCTGCCGCAGACCACGGAAATCCTCGCCACCTGGGCGGCGACCAAGGGCGGCATCAAGCGCGTCTACACCGCGGTGTCGGATTACGGCCCGGGCATCGACGCCGAAGCCTCGTTCAAGCTTGCCTTCGCCAAGGCGGGCGGCACCGTCGTCGACAGCGTGCGCTTCCCGCTCCAGAACCCGGATTTCGCGCCGTTCCTCCAGCGCGTCCTCGATAAGAAGCCGCAGGCGCTCTTCGCCTTCATCCCGGGGGGATCGCAGCCGGTCTCCTTCATCAAGACCTTCCACGATCTGGGGCTCGACAAGGCCAAGATCAAGCTGCTGCCGAGCGCCGAGGCGGGCGACGAGAACGATCTGCAGAACCTGCCGGATTTCGCCATCGGCATGACCATGGCGACGCATTATTCGGGCGCGCGCCAGTCGAAGGCCAACGAGGCCTTCGAGAAGGATTGGCACGCCGCCTACGGCGCCAACAGCGATCCCGATTTGTTCGCCGTCGGCGCCTATGACGGCATGGCGCTGATCTACGACGTGGTCGGCAAGCTCGGCGGCAAGATCGACGGCGACCAGGCGATGGCGATCATCAAGGGCTGGAAGCACGAAAGCCCGCGCGGCCCGATCTCGATCGACCCGGTGACGCGCGACATCGTCCAGAACGTCTATATCTGCCGCGTCGAGAAGGTCGGCGGCAAGCTCGCCAATGTGGTGATCGAAACCTATCCGGCGGTGAAGGATCCCTGGAAGGAGCGCAATAAGACGCCGTAAACCGCGCCTTTTCCCCTCTCCCCCAAAGGGGGAGAGGGAAGAGTGAGGGGCCGCGCTCACGGCTTGGCGCCGAGGCGCTTCAATGCGTATCGGTCGGTCGGGTCGAGCTTCAACGCCGCACGGTAATCGGCGATGGCTTTGTCGCGGAGGCCCTTCTTTTCATAGGCTGCGCCGCGATTGTCGTAGGCGACGGCGAAATCGGGCTTGAGCGCGATCGCCCGGGTGCAATCGGCGACCGCCTTGTCGTAGAGGCCCTTGTCGATATAGGCGGCGCACCGATTGTAGTAGGCGTCGGCCATGACCTCGTTGGTCACCTGGCCCGACTGGATCAGCGCGGTGCAGCCGCCGATCCTGAGATTGGGATCGCTGCCTTCGCAGCGCACCGCGTTCTCGTGCAGGGTCTGCGCCCAGGCCGGCAGCGCCGCCAGCGTCAAGGCCAATCCGATCAAAATCAACCGCATGCTTTTCCCCTTCTGCTACGGCGCGACGCCGAGGCGCTGCAGGTTGCCCAGCGCGGATTGACGGTTCGGGTCTATTCTCAGCGCCGCGCGGTAGTCGGCAATCGCCATGTCGCGCTCGCCCTTCTTTTCATAGGCAAAGCCGCGATTGTTGTAGGTGCCGGGGTCATTGGGCGTGAGCCTAAGCGCCTCGGTGTAATCGGCAATCGCCTGGTCGTAGAGGCCGTTCTGGCGATAGGCGAGGCCCCGATTGTAGAAGGCGTTGGCTAGGTTTTCAGTCGTCTCCTGACCCGATTGGATCAAGGCGGTGCAGCCGCCGATGCTGAGATCGGGGTTATCGTCCTCGCAATGCTCCCAGAGCTCGTCGCGGGTCTGCGCCGAGGCCGGCAATGCCGCCAGCACCAAGGCCAATCCGATCAAAATCCGCCGCATGCTTTCCTCCCCCCGAAGGTCGAGGGGAGAGCATAGGACGCCCCGGAGCACGCGCCTAGCGGTGCGGCGGCGCGGGCCGGCTCTCCTCGGGTTGCGCCGGATCGGGCCGGCTGCGCCGGTGCCGGTGGACCAGCTTGTCGCCGCGCCACAGCTCGAAGCCGGCACAGGCGGAGAATGCCGGCAGCGGCAAGAGCGCGCCGCAGGTTTCGATGACGGCCTCGAGCGTGGGGGACTGCAACTCATCCCGCCGGATGCACTGCCCGTCAGTGTCGATAAAATCGCATCTGAATTTTTGGAGAAGGGAATATGGCGCGGGGCCCGCGCCGCTGCCGCGCCGCACCCATCGCGTTTCGGTTCGGGGGATAACAAAACGTCGTAGCTGTTCCATTACCGGGCACCATCAGCCAACACCCAAGTAAATAAGTGTTGGCGGCCGAATTGGTTCAATCGATTTTCAGGCTGCCCGGCGGATATTACCGGGTGCCATCTTCCTCTCCCCATCGGGGTGAGGGGTGCCACAGTTTGTCCATATTTCGTTCGTTATATCCCTAGGCGCCATCAATGCCGCGCCGCATCGCTTCGTACCCGGGAGCCCGCCGCCATGAATGTCCGTTTCATCGCCCGCTTGGGACTTTTCTCGGCTGCCGCCTTGCTGGCGGGCGCCGCCGCCGCCGCGGCCGATCCGCCGGGCCGCATCGGCCGGTTGAGCTACATCGAGGGCACGGTGTCGCTCCATGTTCCGGGCCAGGACCAATGGTCCGCCGCGGCGATCAACTACCCGGTGACGTCCGGCTATGGCCTATGGACCGAGCCCGACGGCCGCGCCGAGCTCCAGATCGGCGGCGCCGGGATGCGCCTCGACCATTCGACCGAAGCCGAAGTGCTGCGGCTCGACGATGCCTCGACCGTGCTGCGGATCGACCAGGGCGTGGTGAATGTGCATGTCAATTCGCTGCCGCCGGGCGGCATCACGGTGATGACGCCGGTCGGCCAGGTCAGCCTCGAAACGCCGGGCAGCTACGACATCGATGCCGGCCAGCCGAACGGCGATGCGCCGTCGGACCAGGCGCGCGTGACCGTGCTCGAGGGCCAGGCGCGCATCGCCGGGCCGCGCGCGGCGCTCGAAATCGGCCACAGCGAAGCCGCCATCGTCACCGGCAATCCGCCCGCTTTCCAGCTGGTCGAGGGCGATTCGACCGATTTCGACAATTGGAGCCTGGCGCGCGAGCGGCGGGAAGCGCCGCGGACCGCGCTCACCTATGTCGCGCCCGAGATGACCGGCTACCAGGATCTCGACGCCAACGGCCAGTGGAACACCGATCCCGATTACGGCGCGGTGTGGTATCCGACCGCGGTGCCGGTCGGTTGGGCGCCCTATCACGACGGTCATTGGGTATGGGTCGCGCCCTGGGGCTGGACCTGGGTCGACGACGCGCCCTGGGGTTTCGCGCCGTTCCATTACGGCCGCTGGGCCTATATCCACGACCGCTGGGGCTGGGCGCCGGGCGAGCGCGAAGCGCGGCCCTATTATGCGCCGGCGTTGG
The DNA here is from genome assembly GCA_035648735.1 of Allostellaceae bacterium. Classification (GTDB taxonomy): domain Bacteria; phylum Pseudomonadota; class Alphaproteobacteria; order ATCC43930; family CGMCC-115725; genus REEB95. The sequence continues at coordinate 11,947 of DASRKX010000107.1, read as the reverse complement.
TCGCCTTCATCGGCGGCGTCGGGATTTCGGTCGGGCCGTCGGTTGGCTGGGTGCCGTTGGCTCCCGGAGAGCGCTTTCATCCCTATTACCATGCCAGCGACCGCTACGCGCAGAACGTCAACCGCGAGCGCTTCGCCCATGTGCGTCCCGCGACCTACGACACGGCGAACGCCAATGCCGACCGGTTCCGCAACGCGCGCGCCGCGACCGTGGTGCCGCAGGCGGCCTTCGCCCGCGCGGCGCCGGTGCAGCGCGCGGCGGTAAGCGTGCCGCAAGCCCAGCTCGCCGGCGCCCGCGCGACGGCCAATCCCGGCAACGTGGCGCCGACCCGCGAGGCGCGCGGCGCCGTAGCCCATCCCGAGGCGGTGCAGGCCAACGCCGCGGCGAACGAGCGGCCGGAGCGGCCCGCCGCGGCGCCGCCGGTTGAACCGAATGCGCGGTCCGGACCCGGCGCGCGGCCCACTGCCGCCGTGCCGGCGGCGCCGACACGTCCCGACACGCCACGTACCGACACGCAGGGCCGGGCCGAGACGCCGGCCCATCCCGAAGCGGCGCCGCCCGGCGCGCAACCGCCGGCCCGTATCGACACGCAGGGCCGGGCCGAAACACCTACCCATCCGCAAGCCGCCGTGCCGCAACCGCCGCCGCGCATCGAGACGCAGGGCCGGGTCGAGGCGCAGCCCGGCGCGCAACCGCCGGCCCGTCCGGAGGCGCAACCGCATCCGCAAGCCGCGGTGCCGCAACCGCCGGCTCGCCCGGAAGCCCAGCCGCATCCGCAAGCCGCGGCGCCGCAACCGCCGGCCCGTCCCGAAGCACAACGGCCCGCGCCCGCACCGCAGCCCGAGGCGCGCGCGCCGGGGCCGCCGATCTCGCGCCAGGCCGTGGTGGTGCCGCCGCCGGCACCCGCCCGCCTGCCGCCGGCACCGGTCGAGCATCCAGCACAGCAGACGCATCTGGCGCCGACGCCGCAGGGCTGGCAGCGCGTGGCGCCCGCCCCACCGCCGCGCCAGCCCGTGGCGCAGCCGGCGCATGCGGCGCCGCCCGCGCCCCGTCCGGCGCCGCCGGCCCAGCACGCCGCGCCGGCGCCAGCACCAGCGCATGCCGCGCCGCCGGCGAATTCCCCGCCGCCGGATCATAAGGACGATCGTCACCCTTAGGCCGGGGCGCGGGTCAGTCGGGGCCCGCTCAGCGCCAGCGGCTCTCGCTGTCCGGCACTTCCAGCACATTCCGGTCGGCACCGGAGGGCAGCGGCGCCGCCGGATGTTCGATCCAGCTTTCGATGTCGGCGATCACCGTCGCGCCTTCGAGATCGCGCGACAGCATGTGATAGCCCGCCTTGTACCAGGCGATGGTGCGCCGGCCGGGCGGCACGGCCGGCAGGCTGCGGATGAAGCCCTTCACCGGCTCGACCGGAATCAGCTCGTCATGCGCGCCGTAGAGCAGGAGCGTTTTTTCGGTCAGCAGCGGTCCGGCGGCATAGGCCAGGTCCATCAGATCGACCAGGCCCTTGATGGCATCGACCCGCGTCGCCTTGATGAACAGCGGATCGCGCGCGAGCTCGCGCAGCATCTCGATATTGTCCGAGGCCATGATGTGCAGGCTCTGGCCGGTGAAGGTCATGTTGGGCACGAAGGCATAGGCGAGCGCCAGCGCGCCGCGCTCGAAGATGTTGAGATAGGCGCGGCCCCACACCGCCGGCGCCATCAGGATGATGCCGTCCTGGACCGGCTTCTCCGCGCCGCTGACGCCGGTGACCGCGGCGACGACCAGCGCGCCGCCCATGCTCTCGCCAAGGAGATAGAGCGGCAATCCGGGGTGGCGCGCGCGCAGCAGCCGGCTGGCCTCCGCCAAATCCTGCGCCAGGCGTTGCGTGCCGGCCCAACGGCCGCGCTCGGGCGCGCGGCCGAAGCCGCGCTGGTCATAGGCATAGGCGGCGATGCCGTCCCTTGCCAGGATCTTTCCCGGCGCCTCGCCGCCATGCGAATAGTCGTTGAAGCCGTGGATATAAAGCACCACCGCCTTGGGCCTGCCCGGCGGCAGCCAGGAGACGAGCGGCAGCCGCGCGCCGTCATCGGCGACGATCGCGTCGCTTTCGAGCAGCGGGGCGAGCGACGCGGTCTTGGTCAGCGGGGCGGAACTCATGTCGGTGTTGTCAGGGGCGCAGGCGGCGGCGAGCAACAGCAGGGCGACAGCAACGGCACGGCCCAGCCTCACGCCGCGACCCCGCTGCCGGTGAGGCGCAGGAAGATGTCCTCAAGATCGGTTTCCTCGCTCGAAACGTCGCTGATGGCAAGCCCGGCGGCGGTCACCGCGGCGAGCGCCTCGCCGACCCGGGCGTGGCTCGGCTTGTAGTGGAAGACGAGGCACTCGGGCGAATCGAGCTTCATGCCGAGCGCCGCGAGCGACGGCGGCAGCACGGCGATCGGCGCGGTCAGGGTCAGGGTCAGCTTCTTCTCGTCGACGCGCCGCGCCAGCGCGCGGGTCGAATCGAGCGCCACGACGCGGCCCTTGTCGATGATGGCGATGGTGTCGCAGAGCTGCTCGGCCTCCTCGAGGTAATGCGTCGTCAGCAGCACGGTGGTGCCGGCGGCGGCCAGCGCCTTCACATGCGCCCAGAGATGCTGGCGCAGCTCGACATCGACGCCGGCGGTCGGCTCGTCGAGCACCAGCACCGGCGGCGAATGCACCATCGCCTTCGCCATCATCAGCCGGCGCCGCATGCCGCCCGACAGGGTGCGCGCCAGCGCGTCGCCCCGGTCGCTCAAGCCGACCTCGGCGAGCAGCTCCTCGGTGCGGCGCTCCGCCTTGGGCACGCCGTAGAGCCCGGCCTGCACGTCGAGCAACTCGCGCGGCGTGAAGAAGGCGTCGAGGTTGAGCTCCTGCGGCACGACGCCGATCGCCGCGCGCGCCTGGCGCGGCTCGCGGTCGATGTCGTAGCCCCAGACCGCGGCGGTGCCGGCGGTCTTGATGACCAGGCCGGCGAGGATGTTGATGATGGTCGATTTGCCGGCGCCGTTCGGGCCGAGCAGGCCGAAAATCGCGCCGCGCGGAATCGTCAGGTCGATCGATTCGAGCGCCCGCTTGGCCGGCTGGCGATTGGCGCCGCGGTAGATTTTTCCGAGGCCCGAAAGCGCCACGGCATGGTCGGGCAAGGGCGCGGGCTCGTTGCGACTGGTCATTGATTGTACCGGCGTTATGCGTATCATCCGCGCCGCGACACGGTCAACCGGGCGGCGAGCGAGCGGACATGCAACCTTTCGAGACGGTCACCGTCGAACCCGACACCAGGACCGTCGCCTGCGCCGGCGCGGGCGGCGTGATGGGCGGCGGCCATCCCAAGGTCTATCTCAACCTCACGGCCGACGGCCGCGTCGAGTGCCCCTATTGCTCGCGGCTTTTCGTCAGGCGCGGCGCGCCGGCGACGCTGCCGCCGAACCAGACCAGCAAGCACGCTTGAGCCCGGGGAAGCCGCCGCTTCACGTCTACCTGATCGACGGCTCGGGCTTCATCTTCCGCGCCTATCACGCCATGCCGCCCTTGACGCGGGCCGACGGGACGCCGGTCGGCGCGGTGCTCGGCTTCTGCAACATGATCTCGAAGCTGCAGAGCGAGACCGATGCCGATCATTTGGCGGTGGTGTTCGATACCGCGCGAATCACCTTCCGCAACCGGCTCTACAGCGAATACAAGGCGCATCGGCCCGAAACGCCCGACGATTTGGTGCCGCAATTCGCGCTGGTGCGCGAGGCCACCGACGCCTTCGGCATCTGCCGCATCGAGAAGGACGATTTCGAGGCCGACGATCTGATCGCGACCTATGCCGACGCGGCGGTGAAGGCGGGCGCCCGCGTCACCATCGTCTCCTCCGACAAGGATCTGATGCAGCTGGTCAACGACCGGGTCGAGCTCTACGACCCGATCAAGGACCGGCCGATCCGCGCGCCGGAGGTCAAGGAGAAATTCGGCGTCGGCCCGGACCAGGTGATCGACGTTCAGGCGCTGTGCGGCGACAGCGCGGACAACGTGCCGGGCGTACCGGGCATCGGCGTCAAGACGGCGGCGGAGCTCATCAACCAATACGGCGATCTCGAGAATTTGCTGAAGCACGCGGCCGAGATCAAGCAGCCCAAGCGCCGCCAGGCGCTGATCGACCACGCCAAGGACGCCATCCTGTCGAAAAAGCTGGTGACGCTCGACCATCGGGTGCCGCTGCCTTGTCCCTTGAGCGCGTTGGCCTTACAGCCGATCGACCCGGCGAAGGTCACGGAATTCATGCAGCGGCAGGGCTTTCGTTCGCTGCTCAGCCGCATCCAGGCCAAGCTCGGCGTCAAGCCGTCGGCGCCGGGGCCGGGCGCCGCGCCCGCGCTCAAGCCCCATCCCATTCCGGAATCGAAGACGCTCATAACCGAAACCGCGGCGGCGCATTACGCGCTGATCCAGGATTTGCCCGATCTCGAGCGCTGGATCGCCGACGCCAATGCCGCGGGATTTGTCGCGGTCGATACCGAGACCACCTCGCTCGACGCCTGGATGGCGGAGCTGGTCGGCATCTCGCTCGCCATCGTGCCGGGCCGCGCCTGCTACATCCCGGTCGGCCACAAGAATCCGGGCCAGGGCGCGCTCGACCTCGGCGGCGCGGCGGCGCCGGCCGAGGCGCCGCGCCAGCTGCCGTTGAAGCTCGTCATCGAAAAACTGAAGCCGCTGCTCGAGGACCCGGCCATCCTCAAGATCGGCCAGAACATCAAATACGACATGGAGATTTTTTCGCGTTACGGAATCGCCGTGACGCCGACCGACTGCACCATGCTGATCTCCTTCGTGCTCGAGGGCGGCCTGCACGGCCAGGGCCTCGACGAGCTGGCCAAGCTCCATTTCAACCACGACATGATCAAGTACAAGGACGTCGCCGGCAGCGGCAAAAGCCATATCGGCTTCGCCGCCGTGGCGCTCGACAAGGCGCGCGACTACGCCGCCGAGGATGCGGACTTCACCCTGCGGCTGCACCGGCTCTTGAAGCCGCGCCTCGCAATCGAGCGCAAGCTCGCCTTCTACGAGACCGTCGAGCGGCCGATGTCGGCGGTGGTGGCCGGCATGGAGGAGGCCGGGATCAAGGTCGACCGCGCCGAGCTGCAGCGCCTGTCCGAGGATTTCGCCAAGCGCTGCGCCGAATTGGAGGTCGAGATCCACCGCCTCGCCGGCCATCCCTTCAACGTCGGCTCGCCGCAGCAGCTCGGCAAGGTGCTGTTCGAGGAGTTGAAGCTCGACAGCGGCCGCAAGACCAAGACCGGCGCCTTCACCACAGACGCCGCGGTGCTCGAGGAGCTGGCGTCGGCGCATCCGCTGCCGGCGCGCGTGCTCGATTGGCGCGAGCTGTCGAAGCTCAAAAGCACCTATGCCGACGCGCTGGTGGCGCAGATCAACCCGCGCACCGGCCGCGTCCATACGAGTTATTCCCTCGTCGGCGCCGCCACCGGGCGCCTGGCCTCGAGCGATCCGAACCTGCAGAACATCCCGATCCGCACCGAGGAAGGCCGCAAGATCCGCCACGCCTTCATCGCCGAGCCCGGGCATCTTCTGATCTCGGCCGATTACAGCCAGATCGAGCTGCGCCTCGCCGCCCATGTCGCTGGCGTCGAGCCCCTGAAGGAGGCGTTCCGCCGGGGCCTCGACATCCACGCGCTGACCGCGAGCGAGGTCTTCGGCGTGCCGGTCAAGGGCATGGACCCGGCGATCCGCCGCCGCGCCAAGGCGATCAATTTCGGCATCTTGTACGGCATCAGCGCCTTCGGCCTCGGCAATCAGATCGACGTCGGCCAGGCCGAGGCGGCGCAATACATCAAGGCCTATTTCGAGCGCTTCCCCGGCATCCGCGACTATATGGAGCGCACCAAGGAATTCGCGCGTGAGCACGGCTATGTCGAGACGCTGTTCGGCCGGCGCTGCTATCTCACCGGCATCAAGGACACCAACCAGGCGCGGCGCGCCTTCTCCGAGCGCGCGGCGATCAACGCGCCGCTCCAGGGCGCCGCCGCCGACATCATCAAGCGCGCCATGCGCCGCGTGCCGCCGGCGCTGGCCGAGGCCGGCCTGAAGGCGCGCATGCTGCTCCAGGTGCATGACGAGCTGGTGCTGGAAGCGCCCGAGGCCGAGGCGGCGCTGGCGGCGGCGCTGGTGAAAGAGGTGATGGAGGGCGCCCATCTTCCCGCCGTGGAATTGTCCGTGCCGCTGGTGGTCGAGACCGGCATGGCGCGCCACTGGGACGAGGCGCATTGATGCGATCGGCGGCGCCAATTTCCTGATGCCGTACCCGCTTCATCCTCATCCTGAGCGAAGTCGAAGGATGCAGGCTCAGGGTGAGGATAAATCCTTTTTGGCATCAACCGCTTTATCTTCCTCCCGCCGCTGTGCCGCCGCCAGCGCCTCGATGCGCGCGCGCAGCTTCGCGCGGGCGCTCTCGGCCGCGGCCATGCGCTCCTGCGGATCGGCGTAAGGCAGGCGCGCGCCGCGGCCATACAGTCCCAAAAGCCTGGCGATGCCGTCGAGCGCGCGCTGCTTGTTGTGGAGGCGGATGCGCGCGGATCGGCTCTTGTCGCCGGCGCTCGCGGCCAGCTCGGCGATGGATGCGCGGTCCGCCTCGGCGATTTCGGCGTTGGATTTGAGCGCCACGCCGTCCGAATCCCATTCGGCGATCCGCCCGATGTCGGAAAAGGCGATGCGCCCCAGCTCGGCGAGGACGCGCGCCGCGTCGATGCGGGCGTCCTTCGCCTGCTGCGCGCGGCCCCGGCGGATCGCCTCGCCGACATTGGCCAGGCGCTTCAGCCGGACGGCGATCGCCGGGGCGCTCCGGGCGGAATAGCCGGCGTGGATCGCCGCCTCCTTGCCGTTGCCGAGGACGAGGTAATGCTCGACGAAGCGCTGCTGCTGCGGGTTGAGCGGCCGCGCTTCGGGTGCGTGCGGCCATTTCCGGCGCGGTGCCATGGGCGGATTTCCGGATTGGGGTTGGGATGGGGATCGGCGGAGGGGCGGCTCGGGCGCCGCCCATGAAAAAGCCCGGCGCGGAGCCGGGCGGAGTGCTTACTGTTCTTGTTTTGTACCAAAACGATCCGGACGGCGATTATATACTTTGCATAACACCGTCAATGCAGGGTATAGACGGCGACACATTGCGAACGTCGCCTAAGCCATCCGGAGAACGGTGAGTAAACAGGACATGAGGTGGAAGATCGGAAGTTAGACGAGATCGAAATTACATCTGCGATGATTGAGGAAGGGGCTGAGGTGATTTTGTCCGCATATGGCGGCTTGGACCTCATGCCTTGTCCTTCAGTGGTGGCAGAACGGGTTTTTCGGGCCATGTACCGGCTGGTGTCAGCCACGCCGTAAAAATATCGTCCGAAAAGGACGCAAGCATTTCAGCATAATCTCGATAAATGTTCATCTCCGTCAGAAGATTCTTCCCGACGTGAATGGTCGATTTACTCAACTTGAGGGCTCGCTCGTTGAGGACACCGCCTGGGAAAACATCACCCATTTGGAGCCCGGCCATTACGGCGATAAGCTCGCTCGTGACTTCAGCTAGCGGCGAATGGACCACGTTATTGCGCTTGTCTTCCAAAGAATGGGTGCGATCTATGATCCAAAGAACATCAGAGGCTAATTGCGGGAATTGTAGGTGCGCCTCTTCCCCTATGTGGTTGATTGCGGCTCCGAGTATCAGCCGTTTCTGTCGATCATTCGTAACGGCACCCCAAATCGCGATGCCCAGCAAACTGCTCTCGATGCCAGACGCCAAGGTCTTTGTGAACAAAATGCCAAGGGCCTCATGCAATTCGTTCCAAGCGAGCGCCATTTGACCAATAGCAAGTGCATAAGGCTCGAATTTTACCCCCGTAATTGCTAAAGATCGCTGGCGTCTTTCAGTCATGCTATTCTCCCCTAATGAGTGCCAAGACCGCTGACGACCAATACAGCCCGCAAGAAACCGAGCGCCGCCGGGATGCTGCAATCCGCCGGGCGCTCAGCACGCCGCCCAAGCCGCAAAAGGAACTAATCGGTAAAAGCAAACGCGCAACGCAGTCTAAGAAAAAGCCAGTTTCTCGCTAGAGTCGAGTCCCTTACTGAATGTGGAGGGAATTATGGGCGTTAGACTGTTTCTGGTTCTTGCGTTGGTTAGCCTGCTGGTCGCCTGTGCTGGTGCCCCTGATGTTTCGCCACAACAGCTTTCCCAAGACTTGGCCGTAGCGCACGCCTCGCAATGTTCACGCCTGCAACCCCTTGTTCAAAACGTAGATTGCTACGACTCCATCGACCGTCCGATTTGGCAACGCGAAGCGCCCGACACACTCGATCTTTATTCACGTTTTAATGCACAGCGCCGCGCGGCGGCGGCGCAATACGACAGCAGAATGCTATCGGGTAAGGACTTCAATGCCGCCATAAAGGCCGCACAGACAGAGCTTTGGACGCAAGTTAACCAACGGCGGCAATATAAAGACCAGAAAAGTGCGGCAGAAACGGACGATAACGCCGCGCTGTTTATGATGTTGGGGACTAGCTTCCTGAATGGCTATAACAACGCCCGTCCGGCTCCGGTGGTTACGACGAGTTGCACCACCAACGCCGGAATTACCAACTGTCTGAGCTATTGATCGAGAAGGTCTAGGATCGTGCGGAGTTTGGCGCGACCTCGCCTAAAGTCACGCCGCTTTCCTACCAGCTTGTCGATAGGTCAACCGCTTGCCCTGTGCGCCCTTTATCGCGCGCATGGTTCGCATCAAATCATCGACGCCGTTCGCCATGCGGTTTGAGTAACGGAAATCAAACTCGGCAAGGTAACGGTGAAGGTGCTGCGTCGAACAATGCTGATAGACACCTTTCATGCCGCGTTTGAAGATCGAAAAGAAGCCTTCAATCGTATTGGTATGGGCATCGCCACGAACGTACTCATCGGCGCTGTGCTTCACAACTTCATGCGAAGCGAAATTCCAGCCGATGCCTTTGTAGATAGGCCATTCGTCGGTGCGAAGGTGCGCCTCGCGCGACACGTTCTTGTCCATAATGTCGCGCATCTGCGCGCCGCTCATATCCTCTAGCGGGAACGAGCGAGCAGCGCCGCCACGCTCGACCAGAGACATGACGGCCATCTTGTGACCGGCACCCGCCCGCTTCTTGGTCTTGCCCGGCTTGCGCCCGATGTAAGTCTCGTCCGCCTCGACCGTGCCGCCTTTGGAACCCATAAGCGGCGGGTTGCTATCGCCCATAGCCTCGCGGATGCGATGCGCCATGAACCATGCGCTCTTATAGGTAACGCCGATCATCCGGTGCAGTTGATGCGCTGAAAATCCTTTTTTGGACGCGGCGTAAAGGTGAAAGCCGAGCGCCCACTTGTTCAGCGGGATATGGCTCGACTCCATGACGCTGCCCGTGGTCACGGTGAAGGGCTGGCGACAGGCGTTGCACTGATACATGCCAGGACGATGCGACTTGCCCTGTACGAGCGTCGCCTGATTGACGGTGCCGCAGTGCGAGCAAACCGGACCGTTCGGCCAGTAGATGCGCTCGAAATGCTCCCGCGCCTTGTTCTTATCGGTGTAGATCGGGTCGGTTAGGTTGGTCATGGCTCAAATCCCTTGGTTCTGAGCCAATCCTACACCTAGGGGATATTATGTCAAGTATATAATCGCCATCCGGACAAGTCAAGCGGATAATGCGGGGTGGCTCAGCCCGCCTAATTCTCGAAATACCGGTCGACGCCGATTTCATGCACCGGCCGGTAGCCGAGATCCGCCAGCGCCCGCCTGACCTCGGCAAGATGGCCGTCCGAGCATTCCACCTGCAGAAAACAGCGGTTGTTTTTCAGCAGGGCCTTCATGCCGTCGAGCGCCTCGCGCTCGTGATCCTCGATGTCGATCTTCAAGGCGATGGTCCTTCCCGACATCGCGATCGTATCGTCGAGCCGCGCGCAGGCGACGGAAAAGCTGCCGTTCGGAACCACGCGCGACTTGCTCGCCCCGAAAACGGTTTCGCGGAAAAACGGGATGCGGCCGGCCCGGTCGCTGAGGGCGACCGGCCGCGTCTCGATCCGCCCGATGAGATTGTTGAGCAGCAAATTCGCGCGCAGCCGCTCGTGGCACAGCTTGTCGGGCTCGAAGGCGATGATCTCCCGGCACTCGGTCTTCGCGGCGACCAGCACGGCGTAAAGCCCGATATAGGCGCCGATATCGAGAAAAACCTCGCAGCCGCGCCGCGCGATGCCGGCGAGAAAATATTCCAGCTGCGCGCGCTCCCACGCGCCGGCGGCGATCAGGCGGTCGGTGAAGCTGTGGTAATTGATCAGCAGCGAAACGCCGTCGACCCGCACGATGCGCCAGCCCTTCGGCCAGACCACCAGCCTGACGCGCCGGCGCAGGCTCGGGATCAACCGCTTCAGGATCGGCAGCCGCGACAGGCGCATCGATTGCTATTGCGGCTTGCTGGAACCGGAATCTGAACCGCTGCCGGCGCCCGTGGCGCCTCCGGAATCCGAATCCGGCGCGAACAGATTGATGATCGCGTTGCCCAGCGCCCTCACCGGGGCGGTTATGATATCGATCGTCTCGGTGTCGTAGCGCAGATTGTCCCACGGGCCGCTGATCGCCACCGGCACGGTCAGGACGCCGCCGAGCTTGGGCGTCAGCCGGTAATCGACCTGCCGCCGCGGCAGATCGACCGTGCCGGCGCCGGTCACCGGCAGATCCGCCGCGGTCAGCTTCAAATCGTCGTTCTTGAGCACGCCGTTGGCGACGGTAAAGGTGGCGTCGAGGGAATCGAAATCGGTGCGCGTCCCGGCGAGGCCGAGGCTGAGCACCGAGGCCGCGTGCTGTGCCTTGTCGATCAGGTCGATGCCCTTCAGCGCCCCCTTGCCGAGATGGAGGTTGCCCTTGCCGGCGAGCGAGGCGGTGATGTCGCGCGGGCTGTTGCCGCTGCCGCGCACCGCAAGATCGACGCTGGCGGCGCCCGTCAGCACGGTGATGTTGTCGACATCGCTCAACAGCGGCCCGAGATCGACGCCCTTCAACGAAAAGCTCTCCTCGATGGCCGGCACCGCGCCCGTCCCGTCGATCGTCACCTTGCCGGTGCCGCCGCCGCCGTAAAGCGTGAGCTTCGTCATGGTGGCGGTGAGCCGCCCGGCCTTCAGGTCGAAATTGAGCGCGCTCTCGCCGACCGTAATCTTGCGGTAGCGGATCGAGCCGGTGCCGAGCTCGAAATAGACGTCGGCGAGCTTGAGCATCGAGAGATCGATCGGCGCCTCGCTCCAGTTTTTTGTCGCGGGCGCCGCCGCCCCCAGCGCTGTCGAATCCGCCGGCGCCCCCGTTGCCGCCCCCTTTTCCGCCGCAGGTGCGCCGAGATAGGGGTTGACGTCGAGCGCCTCGAGCAGAAGGCTGCCGTTGATGCCGGGCCGCGCGCGCGAATTGTCGAAGACGATGCCGCCGGTGCCCCGAAGCGCGTCGAGCGCGATCTGCGCCTTGCCGAAGCCGTAGACGCTGCCCTCGACATCGAGCGTGCCCTGGATCGACAGCGGGCCGAGGCCAGTGCCCTGTTCAGCAATGGGCAGGCCGGTCCATTTGGCCAGGTGCCGCACCGACGGCACGCTGAGATTGACCTTGCCCGCCAGCTTGAGCTTCGGCGCGCCGACGCCGGTGCCGGTGAAGTCGATGTTGATCGGCCTCGACGCCATCTTGAGCCGGAGCGCGCTCGCCTCGCCGCCCTCGAAGGCGGCGGGACGCGCCACCTGATAGTCGAAGGCGATGGTCTCGCCGTTCCAAACCGCCGAGCCCTCGGCGGCCAGCGGGCTGTCGAGCCCGGCCATCGAGAAGGTCATGTTGATCGCGCTCGCGCTCCATTTCTTGCCGCCGCGCGCATCGACATAGCTGGCGCTGCCGTTCTGGATCTGCAGCTTGGCGATGCG